>NZ_BBOC01000019.1:0-68524 GCF_001485335.1 Type-D symbiont of Plautia stali
TTGCAAGGATAGCAAGGTCACATTGAAAGTAATGATTTTATCGATATAAATGAGAGAAAGTGAGGTTAGAGACGACATGCACAATCGTCTTCTTTAAAAATGACAACACTAGTAGCACTAAAGAGAGCAATGCTTTTAATGGCCAAATTTATTAAATAAATTAAATAGTTATTACCTCAAAAAATCAATCCACTGCAAATAAGTATTTCACTTTAAAATGTCATTCTTTAAAAATTATTCCACACGAATGCACCGAACCGATGTGCCATTCTCCAACTTTTGCAACGTTTGAGGTTTTTCACACCCCGCCTGCCCCGGTGCGGCTCCAGACGGCGTTATCGCCGGCCGCTTAACTGACAAGCACTACGCCTTAAATGGCAACACTACGATGCTCAAGTGCGGCTTTATGCCGAAAGTGAACACACTTAATGGTCTCATTGGGTGTGCGGGATTGTCAGTTCGTAAACCACACAAGGCACATCATAATGCTGCTCAATCGCTTTGTACGTCATACCGATACGCTGCATCACGCGTTGTGAGGCGTGGTTTTCCGGAACGGCAACGGCCACCAGATAACTTGTACCAATTTGCTGTTTAGCAAACGCAATGACGGCCTGAGCCGCTTCAGACGCGTAGCCCTTTCCATGGTACTCGGCGATCAGCCGCCAGCCAATTTCTAAAGGCGCACCCTCAATATTGGCTAAGTGCTGCAAGCATGTCGCGCCAACCACCTGCCCAGACACTTTTTCCCTGATTGCCCACCAGGAAAATCCATACTTCTCCCAGCGTTGCTGAACACGCGTAATACTTTCCCATGTCTCTTCCGGCGTTTTCACTACACCATTGCTGATGTAACGCATGATGTCAGGATCGCTTTCCATCGCCCGTAAGCCATCATAATGTGCGGCCTGGAAGGGTTCTAATTTCAGACGCTCAGTCTCTAACTCCATGATTCATCCTTAATTAAACGCCATATTGGTGAAACGCCACTATTAAACAAAATCAGAGGGATGTGAAATTTTACGTTCTTGCGAGCGGATAAAAACCCATTAATCCACCCGCCAGCACCTCACCATCCCCCCACTCCCCACCTCCCGCAGCCCCTGAGGTTTTTCACACCCCGTACCCGCATGCGGGCAGCGATCTCTGAAATAGCACCCCTGCGGCAACACCCGATTTCCTGGCAGTTCCGTATTGGTCGGCGCACCGTCCAGCGCTGCACCAATGCGCGGCACAGACTCCATCAACAATTGCGTATAAGGGTGTTTTGGCGAATCTAATACCTGCTTTGCTTCACCCAACTCAACGATCTGCCCGAGATACATCACAGCCACGCGGTCGCTCATATGGCGCACCACGGACACGTTGTGTGAGATCAACACATAGGTGAGATTGCGCTGCCGTTGCAATTCCACCAGCAAATTCAAAATCTGCGCCTGTACCGAAATATCCAGGGCGGAAGTCGGCTCATCCAGCACCATAATGTCGGGTTGACCGGAGAGTGCGCGGGCAATGGCAATACGCTGGCGCTGCCCGCCAGAAAAAGCATGCGGCGGGCGGTCAAGGTATTCCGGGCGAATCCCCACCTGTGCTGCAAGTGTTGCCGCCAACGCGCGCCGCTCTTTTTCCGAACTGCGGGACTGAATCCATACCGGTTCGGTGATGGAACGCCAGACCGGTAAACGGGGGTCCAGCGAGGAGAGCGGATCCTGAAACACCATCTGCATGCCACGTCCCAGCCATGAATTCGGGGAGCGCGTTAATTCAAGCTGGCCGGTGCTGGGTTTGAGCATGCCCATCAGCAGTTTGGCTAAGGTACTTTTCCCACAGCCAGACTCGCCAACAATGCCCAGTGTCTCACCGCGTTCAACTCGTAAGTCGAGCCCATTCAACGCATGCACCCGTTCGGTCACTTTGCCGCGCCAGTTGGTTTTGGCGGGGAAATTGACGTGCACATTACTGATTTCAAGCAGTGCTTCAGACATGGATGCGCTCCTGTTGCGGATACCAGCACGCCACCTGACGATTGGATTGCCCTGCGGTGTGCAGTTCGGGCGTGATACCACAGGCTTCACCTGCCGCGAAGCAGCGTTCGCGGAAAGCACAGCCGGTGGGCAGTTTGGCGAGATTCGGCACGGTACCAGGAATCGAAGTCAGCTCGGCGCGTGGCTCGCTACCGTCCGGGGAACACGCCAGCAACCCCGCCGAATAAGGGTGACAGGGCGTCGTTAGCACGCTATCGGTGGCCCCGCTCTCAATCACCGCACCGGCATACATCACATAAAGACGATCGCAAACCTGCGAGACCACCGCCATATCGTGACTGATGAACAGGACGGCGGTGCCGGTTGAGAGCGCCTTTTGTTTTAGTAAACGCAACACCTGGCGTTGTACCGTCACATCCAGCGCCGTGGTAGGTTCATCCGCGATCAGTAAATCCGGCTCGCAGGAGAAGGCCAGTGCAATCATTACGCGTTGACGCATCCCGCCGGACAACTCAAAGGGATAACGCTCCAGTACGCTTTGCGGATCTGCAATCTGCATCTCGCTCAACAGTTCGATGGCGCGTGCTTTAGCCTGTTTCGTGGATAACGGCTGGTGCTGACGGATCACGTCCACCATCTGCTTCCCAATGCGGCGTGTGGGATTGAGGGCCGTCATCGGTTCCTGAAATATCATCGCCACCTTGCTACCTCGAAGTTGGCGCATCTCTGCTTCGCTGGCCGTGAGTACGTTTTTACCCAGTATCTCCAGTGACCCGCCCTGCACACGGTAACTGCCTGGCGCGATCAGGCGCATCGCCAGCATCGCCGTGACTGATTTCCCCGAACCCGACTCCCCAACCACGCCGACAATCTCGCCGCGGTTGATGTGTAAAGAGACGCCATTCAGCACTTTCACTTCGCCCTGATAAATCGGGAAACTCAGCCGTAAATTTTCGATGGTCAGGATGCTGTCGCTCATCAGTTGCGTCCTCCCGCTTTCGGATCAAGCAAATCCTGCACGCCGTCGCCAAACAGATTGAATCCTACGGCGGTGATTAAAATGGCAGCACCGGGAAATGCGCAATACCACCACTGGTCCAGCACATAGTTACGTCCTACCGCGACCATTGCGCCCCATTCAGCCGTGGGCTGTTGCGCGCCCAGGCCAATAAATCCTAACGTTGCCGCCATTAAGATCGCGCTGCCGATATCTAACGACGCCTGCACCACCAGCGGTGGCATGGCGTTGCGCAGGATATGCCAGCTAATGAGGTGCCAACGCGACGCGCCAAATGTGCGAGAGGCTTCAACAAAAGTGTGCTGCTTCACCACCAGCGTTTGACCGCGCGCCAGACGCACATAAAACGGAATACGCACAATGGCAATCGCCAGCATCGCATTGAACAGGCTCGGTCCCAGCGCGGCGGCCAGCGCCATGGTCAGTACCAGTGAAGGAATCGACAGCATGATGTCCATCAAGCGCATGATCACCGCATCGCTGCGTCCGCCTAACACGCCCGACAAGCAGCCCAACAGTGAACCGCTCACGCCTGCCAGCAACACAACCGCAAGACCCGCCACCACCGATTGCTGTGAGCCAACAATCACGCGGCTGAAGAGATCGCGTCCCACTTCATCGGTACCAAACCAATGCAGCGCGCTCGGGGCCTGTAAGCGTTCGGCCAGATTGATGGCATTAGGATCCTGCGGCACAATCCACGGAGCAAAAATCATCAATAACATCATCAGCACGATGATGGCCGCGCCAATTACGGTTAGCGGGCTTCGGCTGATCAACCAGCATCGACGTTTCCACGCCTGCAGCCACGGACGTCCGCGGGGGTTTACCGACTGTTCCTGTGTCAGCATCATTTCTCCGCTCCCCGACCCATACGCGGATCGATCCAGAGATACAGCAGGTCAACAAACAGGTTCACCAGCACGTAAGCAAACGACACCACAATGGCGAAGCCCATCACCGCGGGGAAATCCAGCGCCTGGATGGAAGAGACCACATACGCGCCCATCCCCGGCCAGGCAAACACCGTTTCGGTCAGCACGGCGCCATACAGCAGGTCACCCAATGCCAACCCCAACACCGTGACAGACGGGATCAGCGCGTTAGGCAGGGCATAGCGCACCACGATAGTGAACTTGCTCAGCCCGCTAGCGAGCGCGGTACGCACATAGTCCTCACTGAGCTGCTCCAGCATTGCGGAACGGATCTGGCGCGCCACAATCCCAAGGTGTACAAACGCCAGGGTGGTAGCGGGCAATATCAAGTGGGTCAAGGCGTTGAAGAACACCTCCAGATCGCCACTGAGCAAGGAATCAATCAGGTAGAAACCCGTCACCCGCGCCGGCGGATCCAGCCAGTCATCCAGACGACCACCGCCGGGCAGCAAATTGAGTTTGCCGTAGAACAACACAATCACGCCCAGACCAAGCCAGAAGGCCGGAGTTGAGATACCGGTCAGCGCCAGCAGTCTCACCAGATGGTCAAGCCAGCGGTTTTTGTACACCGCCGACAATACGCCAAGCGGCACGCCAACCACTAAAGCAATCAAGAGCGCGAAAAAAGCCAGCTCCAGCGTAGCCGGGAAGAAGTTCTTCAGGTCTTCCAGCACAGGGCGGCCAGTGCGAATAGATATGCCGAGATCACCATGCAGCAGTTGTTCGACATAGCGAATAAACTGTTGCCACAGCGGTAAATCCAGCCCCAGCTGCTGCCGGATATGCTGCACAATTTCATCACTGGCGCGGTCACCTGCCAGCAATCGCGCGGGATCGCCGGGAATCAGATGCGAAATAATAAACGTAATCACGCAGACGCCAGCGACCACCAATATCAGTCCCCAGCTGCGCTGTCTGATCAAACTCCAGAAACTCATATTGCCTGCCTTAGCAGGGTCAGAATTGACCCTGCTGATTAAGGATTAATATCAATCGCTATTTGCTCATCTCAGAAAGATTGAAGATCTGCTCCAGCATCGGGTTAAACACATAACCCTTAACCGCTTTATTCATCCCTACCTGATAGTTCTTCTGGAACAAATAGACGTAGGCGGCTTCGTCGATAACCACCTTCTGCGCCTGCTGATAATATTGAGTGCGTTGCGCCTGGTCCGGTGTAGAGACGGCCTGCTTCAGCAAGCTATCCACCTGCGGATTGGCGTAGAAGGATCGGTTGCCCGGCAGCCCTTTTTTGTCGGATTCAAACCAGTAGTTCATGAACATGTACGGGTCAGCGAAATCTGGACTCCAGTTGCCGATCGCGATGTCATAGTCGCCTTTGCCAATGCGCTCACGCATAGTGGCGTTCGCCAGTTTTTCCAGTTTGACGTTAATGCCCAGCGTTTGCAGATTGGCCTGCATCGACAGCGCAATCGGCTCCCAGTTAGGGTCATTATCCGAATAAAGGAATGACAGGGTTTTCGGCTTGTCTGCGACTTTGCTGAAGGCTTCTTTCGCTTTCGCTAAATCTAAGCTGTATTGCATGGCACCTGCGTCATAGCCCCACATGCCCTCAGGGATCGGACCGCGCATCTGCTTGCCATTGCCGCCCAGAATCCCGGAGACCATCCCTTTGTAATCTGTGGCCCAGGAGACCGCGCGGCGTAAATCGGGTTGGTTCAATGGTGCTTTGCTGTTGTTCAGATAGAGGTAGGTCACGCGCAAGGCAGGATAGTCATACACCGCTACGTCGCCCTGCTTCTTCAACGCCGCAAATTGATTGACCGGCAGTGAATCCGCCACATCCAGGTCACCCTTCTCCAGTTGCAGGCGACGTGCAGAACTTTCGCTGATGATTTTGACCGAAACACGCTTAAACGCCGGCTTGTTCCCCGCAAAATGCGGGTTCGGCACCAACACCAACTGTTGTCCCTTCTGCCAGCGTTGCAACATATAGGCGCCGGAACCGGCCGTGTGCTCAGCGAGGTAAGCGCGTGCATCATCGGTGGCATGGGCTTTCAACACAGCGGGGTTGATGATCGAGGCACCGTCATTTGCCAGGGTATAAAGGAAAGGCGCAAAAGGTGTATCGAGGGTGAAGCGAACCGTTTGCGGGTCCACGGCCTCAACTTTCAGTCCTGCGGGATAGGCTTCTGATGGGCCTTGCTTGATGCGCATCAGGCGTTCAAAAGAGAGTTTTACCGCATCCGCTGTCACCGGCGAACCGTCATCGAAAAACTCACCCTTGCGCAGTTTGAAGGTCCACACTTTACCCTCATCCTCACTCTGCCAGCTCTCGGCGAGGTCGCCTTCCACATCGGTAGCACCTTTACCGTTTTCGGTTTTGTACTTCACCAAACGCTGATAGGCCGGATAGGTCACCGTCCAGTCGTTGTTATCAATGGTCACCGCTGGGTCCAGCGTCTGCGGATCGGCCGCTTTGCCAATCACTAACATATCTTTGGGTACGGCTGACCAGGCGGGTGCACTGGCGGTGGTTACTGCTGCTGCAATCAAAAGAGAGAGAAAGCCTTTGGAGGCGCTGAACTTCATTTTCATGGTAATACTCCGTCAGTCTGTGCTGGGGAAATACAAGTGAAAACATCGTCAATGAGCGGATAGGCCGCCGCTCCCGGTAATTCGAAATGCCACCACTCCGTCGCAATACCGCAGAATCCGCCACCGAACATCACGGCATTGAGCAGCAGTCGGTTGCGCTGGAAAGAGGCCGCCAGTTCGGGATGGTACGGATGGGAAAGTTCGGTCATCTCATCAAAGCCGGTTCCCATATCCAGTGCGTTGCCGTCGGCATCGATCAGCGTGACGTCGATGGCGGTGCCCCGGCTGTGGTTGGAACCTTGAGAGAGTGGCACCACATAGTTTTGATCGGGGCAGGCCAGCCAGAGCAAAGCCTGCGCTTTTTGTGGCCGATAGGCGTCCAGTACCTGAAGCGTGAAACCGGCTACCCGTGCGATCTCAATGCTCTTTTCCAGTGCGTTGGCGGCATCGACGTGCAATAAGCAGCGCGCCACGCTGTAGATCGGCTGGCCGGTGATGTTGTCCGCGGTGGCATATTTCATATCGATGTTGAGCTGAGGGAATTGCTCAGCGAGATCGACAAGGTGCGTATCCTGATTCATGTTCAATTTCCTGTTTGTTTAGCGCTCAAACTGGCCAAATTCCTGCTGTAGCGCGCGATTCTTTGCAAGGCGCACAGACAGTTGCGGCCCCAGGCGTTCAACCACTGCAGAGAGCAGTAAGTTAAACAAGCAACTCACCGGGGCCAGTGAGTCCCAGAAGTTGGCGGTATCGGTTTTCACTTGCAGTAAATCCAGCGGGTAGTCCCGCGCCCATGGGCACCAGATATCGGTTACCAGTGCCATGGGGAGCTGACGTTCGCTTGCCACCCGACAGAACTGGCGTGCCACCGTGGAGTAGGCGCGCGTATCAGTCAGCACCACATAGGGTTTTTCATACTCAGAGTTGAGCGATTCGAGCCAACTGCCAGAACTGCCATCGGCGTAGCTCACTCGCGGGCGCAGATACTCCAGATGACTGAAAAAGGTATGGGCGATGCCGCGGGTCGATTGAATCCCCAGGATGATCACCGCATCAGCTTGCGCAATGTGCTGGCTGACGCGGGCAAAGGTGTCGCTCTGCGCCAGTTGGTAGACGTAACGAATCGCATCCAACTCCATTTGCAGTGACTGGTTGGCCCGATCGGGCAGCGACTGTTGCTGATCCCACGCATCCAGACGATCAATGACGCCCCAGTGCTTGTAAGGCGTGTTGGGCAGCTCACGCAGCGCATTTTTGACGTCGTCCAGATTGCGAAACCCCAGCTTGCGCAGATAGCGGCCGACGGTAATACCGCTGGTCCCGGTGGCCTGCGCGATGCTGTCCGCTGTTTCAAACGGGATCTGCTCCCGATGGCTCAGCAGCCAGGCACTGACCCGTTTTTCGCTGGGCGTCTGATGGCAATAGGCCGCTTCGATGGCATTAAAAAAGTCTGTTTTCGCATTCATAGTGGATTCAATGTTATTGAGCTGTCATTGCACTACGTTTTGACATGTAACTAACAAAGCAGGATGCATGCCATGTTTAAGAATTTATAAAATTCATCGTTAATTCATTGAGATGGTGAATATTCAAACCAAGAAGGCGTGGCGCTTGAAAGAATTAAAGTGCCATAGAGGTGCAACACTAATGACATCAGCATGACATCAGTGCAACCAGGTGTTGACCGTTTTTTGACAACGATCTGGATTTGCTATTGGGTGATGTAAAGACGTGAACCTGTTGATGGCATCGACACGTTTTGATGATATGTCGATAAAATCCATTTTTTTAAACATATGGTCGTGACATGTTTATGGCATCGACACGTTTTGGCGATATGTCGATAAAATCCATTTTTTTAAACATATGGCCGTGACATGTTTATGGCATCGACATATTATGGCCATATGTCGATAAAATCGGATTTTTTAAACATATGGTCTGGAATCCAGAAACGCCCTATAACGCCTTGCCTTTGCTGCCGCCTGATCTTGAAAAGATAGAGACACGTAAGGTATTGAAAGCCTGCATCACGGCTCGCGCCGCGGTGGCAGAGCTGAAAACTGCCGGAGAACTGATTCCCGACCAAGGGTTGCTGATTAATATCCTTCCCATGTTAGAAGCGAAGGACTCGTCACGTATAGAGAACATCGTGACCACCAGCGATCAACTCTTCCAGTACGCCGACCATGAAGAGAATGCGGATCCTGCGACAAAAGAGGCGCTGCGTTACCGCACGGCGCTGTTCGAAGGGTTCACGCATCTTGACGCTTATCCGCTGTGCACCAATACTGCGATCGCGCTTTGTACTAAGCTGCGCGCGGTGCAAAGCGATATTCGAAAAACGCCCGGCACGGTACTGCGTGACCAACATAATAATACGGTCTACACACCACCCGTTGGGGAAGCGGCTATTCGCGATTTGATGGCAAACTGGGAGCGTTTCATCCATGCAGAAGATGATATCGATCCGCTGGTTAAAATGGCCATCTCGCATTACCAGTTTGAATGCATTCACCCCTTCCCTGACGGCAATGGCCGTACTGGCCGTATCCTGAACATTCTTTATTTGATTCAAACCGGTTTGCTCTCGTTACCGATTCTCTACCTCTCCCGATTCATTCTGGAAAATCGGGACGACTATTACACTCTGCTGCGTGGCGTAACGGCACAGGGTGACTGGGAAGCCTGGATTCTGTTCATGCTGGAAGCCGTAGAAAATACCGCAATCTGGACAACGCAGAAAATTGCCATCGTTCGTGCGCTGATTGCTGAAGTCACAGCGTACGTCCGTGAGACGTTGCCCAAAATTTACTCCCATGAACTGATGCAGGTGCTGTTCGCACAGCCCTACTGCCGCATTGAAAATCTGGTTGAAAGCAATATCGCGAAACGCCAGACGGCATCCAGCTACTTAAAACAGCTGGTCGAGATTGGTGTATTAGAAGAGAAAAGCTACGGGCGCGAGAAACTGTATATGAATACTCGGCTACTACAGGAACTCAACCAATAATCGCTCAGGGTGAAGCGGCCCTCACGCCATCACCCTCTTCCTGATCGCCGTGCCCCTCACCACCGCCAATAAAATCCCGCCGACGATCAATAAGGTGCCCAGCACTTTGCTGTGGTCCAGGGTTTCATGCAGGATCGCCACGCCCATCAGTAACGCCAGCGCGGGACTGAGCAGTGACCACGGCAGTATCTGGCTGGCGGGATAGCGTTTAAGCAGGCCGTACCACAACGAATAGGCAAATATTGACGAACCCAGCGCGCTGTAAATCACTCCGAGCCAACCGCGCCAGCCCGCCGACATCAGCAATGCCAACTGATGCTGTTCCGTCAGCAGTGAACTGACACCCACCAACGGAATGGCAAACAGCGACAACCAACCGGTCATCGCCAGCGGTGCGACAGGCGGGAGACGCTTGATGATCACCGTGCTACACGCCCAGCCGCAGGCACTGATCAGTAGCCACAGCATGCCTTGCCAGTGTTCCAGCGCCGGGCTGCCTGCCAGAATAATCACGCCGAGAAACGCCACCACCACCCCAGCGATTTGCCGATAGTTGAGCCGCTCTTTCAGCCACACGGCGGCCAGCAACATAGCAATCGGCGTACCCATCTGAATAAATACCGCCGTGGTGCCTGCATCTGCGGTCTGCATGCCAATCACCATCAGACCGAAATGCACAAAACCAAAGGTGAAGGCCAGCAGCACCATGCCCGGCAATTGACGCCACGTCAGGCGATGGAACGGCAGTAAAATCGCCGCGACCAGCACAAATCGCAGCGTCAGCATAAACAGCGGCGGTAACTCCATCAGACCAAACTTCATCGCGATGACATTAAACGCCCAGCCATTGACCACCAGCAGCAGAATCAGCACATCGCGTAACGAGACCGCTTTCACGCGCGCAGCCGGGTAGGCGTGTGCACGTGATAATCATGTTCGCGCTGGAAGGCGCGCGCCAATGCCAATAACTGACGCTCGGCACCATCCCGGCCAATCATCTGCATACCTATCGGCATACCGTCGCGGTCAAAACCTGCTGGGTGGCTGATGGCGGGCAGCGCCGATAAACTGGCCAACGCGTTGTAACGCATGTTGCCTGTCAACACGCTCTCTTCACGATCGCCCATCTGAATCGCTTCCAGACCTTTGTGCGGCGCGGTGAAGGGCAAGGTCGGCACCAGAATCACATCCACCTGATTGAGATGCTGTAACAGCTGCATACGTAAGCCGGTGCGGAAGCGCTGCGCCTGCAAATACTCCACCGCCGAGATTGCCAGACCTGCTTGCAGCAGTTTTCGCACGTCCGCGCCGTACTCCTGCGGGCGTTCTGCCAGCCACGCTGCATGCAGCGAGGCAGGTTCAGCGAGGTTGATCAGCACCAGCGCATTAACCGCCTGATCAAGCCCGGTAATGCTCAGCGTCTGGCAACGCGCGCCCGCTGCACTAAACCACTGCACCATTTGATCATAGGCGGCAGCCACATCCGGTTGAACCTGCTGATGCACATCCTGTAACAGGCCGATGCGCAAGCCCGCTAACTCCGGCAGCGTGGTCAGCGGCTGCGTCTTACCGTCCAGCACGTTAAACAACACTTCGCACTCTTCGGCGTAACGTGCCAACGGCCCAACGGTATCCAGACTGGTCGCCAGCGGGAAGATGCCCTCTGTAGAGAGTCTCCCCACGCCAGGACGTAAACCGGTAATGCCATTCATCGAGGCAGGCAAGCGGATCGATCCGCCCGTATCAGTACCCAACGTTGCTAATGCGCTACGAACCGATGCCGCGACACCTGAACCACCACTGGATCCCGCCGGGATACGGCTGTCATCCCACGGGTTGCTGCTGGCACCGTAATGCGGATTGTTGGTGGTGCCGCCCCATGCGAACTCATGCATGTTGGTGCTGCCAATAATCAGCGCACCCGCTTGTTTCAGCCGCTGTACCACCACGGCATCGCGGCTGGCGATGTTGCCACGCAGAATCTCACTGCCTGCATGCATTTCTTCACCCGCCAAATCGATATTGGCTTTGATGGCAATCGGCATACCGTGTAGCGGGCCGAGGTCGTAGCCCTGCTCCAGCAAGCGCTGGCTGGCCTTGGCGGTTTGTCGCACTTGAGACACATAGACTTCATTGAACGCGTTAAGATCACGCGTGGTTTCTTCGCGCGCCAGGCACGCTTCAACCAGTTCCGGCACGCTGGTCTGGCGCGTACGTAGCTGCTGCGCCAGGGTCAGCATTGAGGTGTCAATTAACTCACTCATGCGGTAACTCCAGTGGCGGTTGCAATGCGGAAACCCAGGCGTTGGCGGGCAACAATGTCGGTGCAAAATGTTGCAGGGCGAAGGCTGATATACCCGCCGCACGCGCTTCACAATCGGTGAGTAGATGTTCAAGTTCAGCGGCCTCGGCCGCACAGTGGCGCTGAATCAGCGCCAGGCGAAGGGCAATGGCATCCATAATAACTCCTGATCATTTGGCTCACAGGCGGCCTGAAGGCCGCCCCAACGGATATCGAGACGCAGTAAGGGTTTATTTATCACCCATCGCATCCACCACCTCTTTGGCTTTGGTCGCCAGTACGGTGTTCACGTTGTTTTGATAAGAGGTCGCTTCCGACGGATAGGCTTTGATGTTCTTGGCATAGAGCGCGATGTTCATGTTGTTGTCCCAGGCTTTCTGCGACACCAATACATTCTCTGGATAGCCTTTGGCATCAATTTCACGCTGTACCGCTTTCTTCACCACCGCTTCTGGCAATGCCGGGAAGTATTTACGTGCGATGGTCACCGACTCATCCGGGTGCTTATAAATAAAGCGCGATGCCTGCTCAAATGCGGTGACCACCGCTTGTGCCGCCTGCGGATTTTTATCGATGTACTGCTGAGTGGTGGTCAGGCTGGAGAAGGCAAACGGATACCAGGACTGCGCGGCTGAGAAGGAGTAAACCACATGCAGGCCGTTTTGCTCTTCCGCCATGGTCACCTGCGGTTCTGCCGCCAACGCATAATCCGCGCGACCCGCCGCTACGGCTGGGATCTCGTTACCGATCGCCACATGCACCAGTTTCACGTCTTTGAGGTTGTTTTGTTTGATCAGATAACTCATAAACGCCCAGGTGGTGTCCGGCTGTGGGCTGGTGACCACGCGCTTGCCCGCTAACAGCGACAAGTTATCCTGCAATGATGCGGCTTCTTTGCCGAACACAAAGATGGTGGGCGCATTTTGCACCCCCGCCACCACCACACCTTTGCCGCCGTTTTCACGGGTTTTCGGCACGAAAACCGGGTCCTGAATCGAGAAATCAGCGGAACCGCCAATCACCGCCGCCCAGGATTGCGCCCCGCCGCCGCCGGTACTGATTTTTACATCAACGCCCTGCTGTTTGAAAAAGCCCTGCTCCTGCGCCACGTAAAGTGGCAGATAAAGCAGCGACTGAAATGCCTGGTTGATGCGCACTGGCGTGTCAGCCGCCTGCGCACTCACCAGTGAAGCCAAAGAAACAACGGCAGAGATCGTAGCTAAACGGAATTTTTTCATGATTATTTCCTGTCCCAGGAGAGAATGAGGCGTTCAAGAAATGCCACCAGCGCGTTAAAACACAGCATCATCAGCATGACCAGCACGATGCCAGCCAGCACAATGTTCATACCGAAGTTGGAACTGCCCAGCAGGATCATGTGACCCACACCGTTATCCGAAGAGATGTACTCGCCTACGATGGCCCCCACCAGCGCAAACCCGACGTTAAGGCGTAAACCCGACAGCACCCATAACATCGCCGACGGCACCACCAGCTTGAAGAAAATGGTGCCGCGCCCCGCGTTGAAAGAGCGCAACAGGTTAATTAAGTCAGGATCGGTGCGCATCGCGCCTTTGTAGGAGGTAGTGAGCGAAACCACCACGCAGGAAAACGCCACGATCACCACTTTGGAGAGCATCTCTGTGCCGAACCAGATGATGGTCATCGGCGCGATCGCCAGTACCGGAATGGAGCCAATGGCGGCGATAAAGGGCGCAGCGAGGTCGGAAATAAAACGTGAGTACCACAGCAGCAGCCCAAGAATCGAGCCACCGATCGCGCCCACCGCAAACCCCACCAGGGTTTCAATAGCAGTAACGCGGATGTCGGTCAGCATCTCACCAGACTGAAAACGTTGTACCAGCACATCCCACACCTGAGACGGGCTGGAGAACAGAAACGCATTGATATTGCCGCTGCGCACGCCTAACTCCCAGCCACCGAGCAACACCACCACAATCGCCACCTGCAAGAACAGCAACGTATAGCGGCGGGCGTTAGCCGAGCGGAAAAAGGTTTCGCGGACGCTGCGGTTCGCGGTGGCACTCACGGTTGGACGCGTAGACACTGTATTCATTACCATCTTGTCCTCTCGTTAGTTGACCGGCTCAGGCTGGATGCCAATGCTGCGCCAGATGTGCTCGTAATACTCGTTGAAGCGCGGTGACAGGCGACGTTCAGGAATCGACAAACTGTCCGTACCGAGATCCACCTCAATCTCCTGCACAATTTCGCCGGGGCGCGCTTTCATCACATAGACGCGATCGGACAGCGTGACCGCCTCTTCGATATCGTGCGTAATAAAGATCACCGTCTTGTGCTGCTGTTTCACCACGCTCAACAGTTCGCTTTCGAGTGAGATTTTGAGCGGGTAATCCAGCGCCTTGTAGGCTTCATCCATCAGAATGATTTCCGGGTTGGTCACCATGGTGCGCATCAGGGCGACACGTTGTTTCATCCCACCAGAAAGCTGTGAGGGATACTTCTGCTCGTAGCCGGTCATTTTGTAGAGTTCAAACAGTTCACGCGCTTTAGCCCGCGCTTCCGCTTTCGGCATGCCGCGCACTTCCAGCCCGAGAATCACGTTGTCGATCACCGTGCGCCACGGGAATAACAGGTCTTTTTGCAGCACATAACCCAGTTCCGGTGACGGCGTGCCGGTAGTTTCACGGTTTTTCAGCAGGATGCTGCCGCTGTCCGGCATCAACAGGCCGGTGATGATGTTGAACAATGTGGATTTACCGCAGCCGCTCGGTCCGACAAAGGAGACAAACTCGTTGCGATTGGCGTGGAAGTTCAGGTTACGCAGCACCGTCACCTCCCCCTCCGGCGTGGGATAACTTTTATGGATGCCAGTGGCTTCCAGAACTTTATTCATGGTTTTCTCCCAAAGGTCGCGCGTGGCGATTGTGAACCGTCAGCGGTGAAGGCGGAGCCTGCACCGGAACGTAATCTTTCAGGAAGTGATAGCCGATATAGTCGGTGCTGCGGGCGCGCAGAATCGCCGGTTGCGTGTCGATGGTGGCCAGCGCCATGCCTTCGCTGGTGCCACTGTCCGCGACAATATTGCCCAGCGGATCGATAATGCGGCTGTGACCGTGATAGTGCAGATTGCCGTGATGACCGCACAGGTTGGATTCAATCATCCAGCACTGATTTTCCAGCGCGCGTACACGGCCAAACAGGGTGTAGCAATCCACCATCGGATCGGCGTCCCCCGCACTGCCGTCACCGGCGTAGCCCCAGGCGGTGGGCATGATCATGATGTCAGCCCCTTTCAGCGCCAGTTCGCGGGTACTCTCAGGGAAAACTTTGTCGTAGCAGATCAGCATGCCAATGCGCCCCAACGACGTGTTGAACACCGGAAAGTCGCTGCCGGGATAGTAGACATGCTTTTCATCGCCAGGCTGATGCACTTTGCGATACACGCCGACCAACCCCGATGGGCCCAGCAGCACTGCACTGTTGAACAGCACTTCGGCACGTTCGGGATGACGTTCCGTCATGCCAAACACCACATGCAATCCGAGCTGAGTGGCGAGGTTTTGCAGTGCCTGCACGCTTTCGCCCTCTGGCACCACTTCGGCCTGCGCCACTTGCCAGCTTACCGCTTCCCCACTCCAGTTAAGCGTATCGGGCAAATAGCCCTGTAAAACCTGCTCGGGGAATACCACCAACTCTGCCCCGGCAGACGCGGCACGCGTCATCCAGTCGAGCAGATTATTGAGATTGCGCGTTTTGTCGTAGAACGCGGGCAGGGTGATGGTTGCAATGGTGGTGGTGTTCATAGCCGCTCCCAGAGATTTTTTCCCTAAACTGCTATGTCGCTCACATTTAGACCAATACAATTTTCTTATGTGAAAATTTTTATCATATGTGAGAAATTAGCTTTCCAGTTCACTCAGTGGAGGAGAGTATCCGATGAAAACCACCCGACAACATGAAACCTCTGGGTTGGGTGCCGCCTTAACCGGCGAGCAGGATTTTGGATTACGTATCAAGACGATACGACAGGCGCGTGAATTAACGCTGGAGCAGGTGGCTGAGTTGAGCAGCGTCTCAATCTCCTCGCTTTCGAAGATTGAGAAAGGACAGGTCTCAGCGTCGTTCGATACCATCGCGAAGATTGCCAGCGCCTTTGAATACTCTCTGGCGGAGTTGTTTGCCGATGAACTCCCCCACCAACCGGTGGCGAGTGCGGCAATCCAGGGACGTCGCACCTACACGCTGGCCGGGAAAGGCTTAGCGTTCACCAATCCCTATTTTCGCTATGAAGTCCACGCCGCTGAACTGCTGGTAAAAGGGATGATTCCGGTGGTGATGGAGATTGAAACGCGTGAACTGCCGCCACCCGAAGCCTGGTCGCAGCATGCCGGTGAAGAGTTTATTTATGTGTTGGCGGGCGAAGTGATGCTGCATACGCAGTTGTATGCGCCATTACGGTTGGCCCAAGGTGACAGCGCCTATATCGACAGCACCATGCGGCATACCTTTGTCCGTCTGAGCGAGGCACCCGCCAGCCTGATTTCCATCTGCCAGACAGAAAAATTGGATATTGAGGATTTAGCGCGCGGAAGTTAAGGCATATCAACAGCTTTTGATTCGAAGCGGCGTGATTTATCACGTTTGTTAGCCAGGCTGTCGCAATAAAATGCGCCGCGATATTCGGTCTGTTTGATATAGACTGTCCGCCTGTTACGTAATGAAAGGAACTTCGGCATGGCACAGGAACACCATTATCAGGTCACAGTACGTTGGACCGGCAATCGCGGTAAGGGCACTTCATCTTATACGGCTTACGATCGCAATGGCGAGCTGCTGGCAGACGGCAAAGCCACCGTTGCACTCAGTGCGGACCCTGCATTTCTGGGGGATGATTCACGCTGGAATCCTGAAGAGTTATTGCTGGCCTCCGCATCGGCGTGCCATAAATTGTGGTATCTGCATCTGTGTGCGGTTGCGGGCATTATTGTGGAAGCCTACGAAGATGCCGCAGAGGGGACGATGCAGGAAGGTACGCGCGGGCGTTTCACCCAGATCACTCTGAAGCCACATATTACGCTGCGCAATCCGGCAGATGCGGACCGCGCAAGCGCATTACATCATCAGGCGCATGAAGCTTGTTTCATCGCCAATTCACTCAATTTCCCGGTAGATTGCGAACCCACCTTCGCATAGTTACGCCGCGCCGGCGAGGGGTGATTGCCACAGACGCACCCCATTACGCCCGGCGCGTTTCACTTCATACAGCGCTTCATCCGCATGCCGCAACCAATGACGTAAAGACTCAGCATTTGAGGCGGGCGCAATGCCAATGCTGACCGAGCAGCGAAAATCAGCCGATGCCGGTAACCGCACCTGAGCAATTTTATCCTTAAGCAACTCCGCCAGTGCCACCACCGATTCATCCGTGGCATGGTGCACAATCACCCCCAGCTCATCACCGCCGAAGCGCGCGGGTATATCCTGCAAACCCACCACGTTGCGCAGCAACGCTGAGATCTCGGCCAACAGGAAATCCCCTGCTTCATGGCCCCAGGTATCATTGACCGATTTGAAGTAATCCAGATCCATCAGCAACAGATAGCCTGCACTGTCGCCGCGACGGGTGCTGAGAAACTCACTCTCCAGACGGCGTTCAAAAAGACGACGGTTAGGGATTTCCAGACCCGGATCCATCAGTGCTATACGTTCTAATTCGCGATTTCGTTTACGCAGATGCCAGGTCAGATTGTATGAGGTCACGCTGAGTACCAACATGTAGCAGGTTGCCAGCGGCAACGTCAGCCACACGGTTTGTGTGCTGAATGTTAGATTCACCGCTGCGCCATCCACCAGCCACACCATCACAAAGGCGCAGAGAAACGCCTGCATAGCGGCGATCAACTGCGCTGCACCGCCCGCAGCATAACGATCTGAAGCCAGCACCGCCATAATGACAAATGAAGGCAGCGGACTCAGCGCCATGAGCGCCACCCAAATTCCCCCGAATGCAGCATCAAGGGTCAGGTTATGGCGCTCAGTACCGGTTGGGTCTTCAGCACGTAATGCTCGCTGATAGGCCAGCCACGGCCAGATAAAGGCATTCACAAACAGTAAGGCGCTGAAGGCAACGCCTCGATTCATCTCCATCAATACAGAGAGAATCGGGAAGAAACATAAAATTGTGCCAAGCTGGCGCATGATAAACATACGACGAACGAAGCGCTCCGAACGCCGCTTCAGGTGGCTATCATCAGGCGAGTAATAATTCATTCACAGGAAAAATCTGATCGACAAGAAAAGCAGTTTAACGGCAAAAGGGACAAGCGCAGCGCTTTATTTTAAGAATATTTACCTTGCGCTTAACTAATAGTGCAAAAGCTTATCGTAACGCTGCAAAGAACAGCAATATGGCCCGCATCACGCGACTTTTCATCAGTTAAAACTATGAACCCACAGCGATTTTCAATCGCTCACCGCACTGATGAGTTTTGTCGCACTGCTGACGTTAAAAAAAGACGCTCACCTCAAGCCGTTATAAATAACAATGGCGGCGTCATAGCCTCAGGCAATGTGCCCTTTTTGACAAGTCGCACTGAAGCTCATGAGCTGGCTGGGGCCGCACCGGGGCTGGCATTCCGCAGCGCTGAGCTGAGCGAGTATGCCAGGAGAGCCCGCAGGACGCGGGCGAAAGGTGGCGCTGGAACATGGATGTTCCATCGGCACCGGTCCGTAAGGCAGACGAGTGAAGTGAAGGCACCGCGAAGCGGCGCGAGGACCGCCAGCCCCGGTGCGGCCCCAGACGGCGTTGTCATCATCGCTTAACTGACAAGCATTAAGCCTGATGGCCGCCTTTGCAATCGTCGGAAAATTACCGCCCCGCGCCCTGTAAGCGGAATTGCGCCACCAGCCGCTCCAGCATCATTGCCTGCTCTTCCAGCGAGTTTGCCGAATGCGACGAGGCGCTCACCAGCGTGGCGTTTTGCTGTGTGGTGGTATCGAGTTCACCGACCGCGCGGGCAATCTGTTCAATACCACGGCTCTGCTCGTCGGATGCGGCGGAGATCTCTTCCATAATCTCGTTCACGCGCGCAATGCTGCCGAGAATTTGATCCATGGTTTCACCGGCACGCGCCACCTGTTGGTGACCGTTGCTGATACGGCTGACCGATTCGCTGATCAGCTGTTCAATATCTTTCGCGGCGCCCGCACTGCGCTGTGCCAGGTTACGTACTTCGCTGGCAACGACTGCAAATCCACGCCCTTGTTCACCGGCACGCGCCGCTTCAACCGCAGCATTCAGCGCCAGAATGTTGGTCTGGAAGGCAATGCTATTAATCACCGCCGTGATATCAGCAATCTTCTTCGAACTATCCGAGATTTCGCCCATGGTGCTCACGACATCACGCACAGCAATACCGCCTTTATTAGCATTTTGCGAGGCTTCTGCGGCGATCTGACTGGCCTGACGGGCGTTCGCGGCGTTATTTTTCACCGTTGCCGTTAACTGCTCCATGCTCGCAGCGGTTTCCACTACCGCTGCCGCCTGCTGCTCAGTACGCGATGACAAATCCAGGTTGCCCTGATTGATCTCACTGGCGGCCTGCGACACGCTGCTGACGCTGCTCAGGACATCGCCAATCATACTGCGCAGACGATCGTTCATACGGCCCATTGCGGATGTCAGTTTGCCCAGTTCATCGTGACGGTCAGTGGTGAATTGCGAGCTGAGATCGCCGCTGGCGATGCGCTCCGCCAGCTCCAGATTATGGAACACCGGACGCGTAATCTGGCGAATGATGTACCACGCCACCAACACGCCAAACAGAATCGCCAGACCACCAATCAGCAGCGACAGCGTAGCAGAACCGTTCGCCAGCTCATCGTTACGCTCTTTCACTATGGTGATGATCTTTTTGATCACCGCACTGCTCTTATCACCCGCCACTTTGACGGTGTCTTCCGCACGACGCAATTGTCCGTAGCTGTCGGCGGCTTGCAGACTGAGATCTTTAAAGCGTTCGGTATCCTGCCACAGCGCGGTAAATCCGCCCTGTTGTTCCGGCGGCAGCTGAGCCAGCAGCGCTTTCATGCCTTGATCGGCCTGCTGGTAATGGGTTTGCAGCGTTTTGCGCAGCGTGTCAGTCACATTGAAGCGCAGCGCCCATGCCTCTTCACGCACGTTGCTAATGGCAAACAGCTGCTCATAAATCTGATTGGTGAGCTCGGGATTGGTCACCGGCGTGCGGATCAGCTGAGTGTAGCGTGAGGTCATGTCCTGCTGACTCAGGGAATCAAGCTGTGTGCGCAGACTGTTTAATTGTTGGGTCGCCTGCGTCATCGCGCCGATGCTGTTCTGGAAGCTGGCGAGGTGGGTATCCAGCTCATCAACCAGCGCACGGGCGCTGTCAGTCCAGCTAAGCTGTTTAGCTTCACGGTTTAGCTGCTGTGCATGCGTCACGTAATCGGCCATGACTTTGCCCGATTTATCATCGCCATAGAGATATTTAAGGCGGTTAATCTTGGCCTGAAACACCTCAATATTGATGTCATATATCAGATTGGTTTTCTGATAAATATCGTGAATGGCGGTGAAGCGCTGCACGCTTATTCCCGTCGCGAGTGCCACCAGCAACAGCACAATCCCGAACCCTGCCGACAATTTGCGGGTAATGCGCACATTGCGTAATCGTGAAACCAGTCCCATGTTTCTTCCCCTGCGATTGTTATTTTTGTTGAGCTTGCGAGAGGAGTTATCGGAACGCGGCAGGAATTGTTTATTGCCCGTAGTACAAATATTTTTTGGATTGATGTGCGCCGTTCATCAACGGCGCAACGCTTTTATCTTGATGTGGCAGGCGCGAGTTGGCTGATAAACAAACCGGCCGCACTGACGGCATCCACCGCCACTTTGCCCAGCTGTTGGCGAATGCTATCGCCCAACGCAATGGTGGAGAAACCGGTGCAGGAGAAAGCAATCACTTCGATGCCTTCACGATATAGACTATCTGCGCAGGCCAAGGCACTTGCCCGCCCCTCTGCGCTCAGGAGATCGGTGGTGTTCAATACCCCTTCAGGACGGGCATAACGCACGTCTTCACCTAATAGCTGACGAAATGGCGCAGGGGCCGCCGCGCCAATGCCCATCACCGCTACCGGACGCTTGAGCATGCGTGCAATGCTGGCCGATGCCGAACCGGCGCTGATCACCGGAATCGATACCGCTTCACGCAATGATGCCAGGCCCGGATCGGCCGCACAGCTGAGAAACAGCGCGTTGCAGCCATCGGCTTCTAACTGCTGGCCCAGCGCAACAATTTTTGGCACTGCCAGCGCTTCACTGGCGTCATCGTAAATGCCTTTGTGCTGGTCGGGGATCGCCCGACTGATGGCATTGATACCGTATTCCTGATGGATCAGCCGAGCATGTTCTTCGACAAAGTGCTGATCCGGATGGGTTAATACACGAATAATCCCCAGCATGAAAAGTGGACTCCTGGTCTGATGTTGTATGGTTAGAACGGCCTGAAACATTATTTTTATGATGCCACTATACGCCACTTCCCACGTCCTGGATCGCCTGCCGCAACCAACGGTGCGCCGCGCTATCCTGAGTGCGGCGATGCCACAGCAGATCAAAGGGAACATAAGGCAGCGTCAGCGGTGGTTCGAACATGATGATATCTTGCTGGTGAGCATATGTGGTGCCAACTCGGCGTAGCACCGTCGCCACATAATCCGTGCCTCGCAGAAGATCGGGGACGGTAAACATGGTGGGCAGCGTCAGGCTGATGGTTCTTGCCAGCCCCTGCTCGCGCAGTTTCTGATCCACCAATCCATAATGCTGGCCCTCGGGTGACACCAGAATATGCCGCATCGACAAAAATGCCTGCAGGCTCATTTTCTCACCCGCGATCGCATGATCGCGTCCCACCATGGTGACAAAATCATCACGTAACAGCGGTTGGGAAAGAATACGGTTTTCTGCTTTGGTCGGCGGGACGCCGACAGCCATATCAATCTTGCCGGCGTCCAGCAGCGCCACCACTTCATCGCGGTCAATAAAATAACGCACGTGGATCGTGCAGTTGGGCGCGAGTACCGCGAGCTTTTGTGTTAATGCCGGTAACAGCACATGCAGTGGGTATTCCGTCAATCCCAAGGTGAAAGTGCGCGGTTTCGCGTTGGGATCAAATACCTCAGCGGGTTTCATCAGTTGACGTACCTGCCCTAACGCCTCAGCAATCGGAATGGCGATCTCCTGTGCTTTCGCGGTCGGCAGCAACCCCTCGGCGCTGCGTATAAAGAGCGGATCATCAAACGCACGACGCAAGCGACCCAAAGCGGCACTCATCGCCGGTTGGCTCACCCCGGCCAGTGCGGCCGCTTTAGTGACGTTACGTTCCAGCATGAGCGCATTGAATGCTGCCAGCAGATTGAGATCGAAACCATCAAAATTCATTTTTTGTATAATGCTCTATACCGTTCATTTGTTGGATTGATAGTGGCAGCTTCGGGAATACTGCACAAGCCGGTGAACTGCACCGCTAACTCATCAAAAGGTGTCTAACATGTCTGCGACTCAACCCACTTTTCGCCTGCAAGCTGAACGTGCAGCGGTAGAAAATCTGTATCGTGCTTTCAGTGATAAAAACCCGAATCTGCTGGATCTGGCGGTCACACCCGACTGGCAAGATATTCCGCTGGCGCCTGGACAAGGGCCCGGTCCTGAAGGTTTCAAGCCGTTGCTGGCAGGCTTTTTCGCGGCCTTCCCCGATATCAACATCATCGTGCACGACATGCTACAGGAACCAGGAAAAATAGCGGTACGCGCTGAAATTACCGGCACGCACCAGGGGGAATTTATGGGCATCGCGCCCACCGGCAAGCGCATCAGCGTGCGGCTACATGAATTTCACCTGCTTAACGGCGAGCGCGTGACGACCACCTGGCATATGGAAGACTGGATGGCGATGTTCCAGCAGATTGGCCAGTTCCCGCCACAAGCAAAGTAGTGCTCAGAAAATCGGCGCATTTCAATCGAAGCGGTTTAAGCCAGGCATAATCTTCTCCTGCTATGCTTGGCAGCAGACGTTAATCAGCATGAGCAGGCAGTAAAATGAGAGTCGTTTTATGTGCGTATCACGAAATGGGATGCGCGGCGCTAGAGAGTGTGCAGGAAGTGGGATTTGATGTGGCTGGCGTGTTCACCCACGCCGGAGCCCAGCAAGAGAATAGCTTCTTTGCATCGGTTGAAGCGCTGGCCCACCAGCAACAGATTCCAGTGTATTGCCCCGAGGATATCAACACGCCGGAATGGGTCGCGATGGTCGCCTCCTTGCAGCCCGACGCGATTCTCACCTTATCGTATCGGCAAATGCTCTCACCTGCGTTGATCGCTACGGCAAAAAAAGGCGCGTTCAATGTTCACGCTTCCCTCTTGCCGGCCTATCGCGGCAGAGCGCATCTCAACTGGGTGATTATTCGTAACGAACGCGAAACCGGCGTGACATTGCATCGCATCAGCCCGATCCCTGACGGCGGGCCGATCCTGGCGCAAAGCCGTGTTGTCATTACCGACGAAGATGATGCACTGTCACTGCATCGCAAACTGGTGCGCACCACGCGTGAACAGCTACCAGCGTGGCTGCGTGGCTTGCAGGCCGGGAGTCTGGTGGAGCGCGCACAAGATGAAGCGCTGGCCAGTGAGCCTGGTCAAAGAAAACCTCAAGATGGCCACATTCACTGGCAGCAATCGGCGGACGATATTCATCGGCTTATTCGGGGAGTCGCCTACCCATGGCCAGGCGCTTACAGCGAGGTAGACGATCAGCGCTTTATCGTGTGGAAAAGCCGCGTCATTACCCAGCCGCATCAGCATGCGCCGGGCACGATTCTCTCTACAGAGCCGCTTTATATCGCCTGCGGTGAGAATGTACTGGAGATTGTCGCGGCGGGGTTATCGCATCACGACAATTTCAGTGCGGCGCAACTGGTGCAGCACTTTTCACTGCATGATGGAATGCAGCTGAGCTAGCTTTTTGATGGCGATTTCAGGCTGAAATCGCCAACATTTATCACCAGCGCGTGGCCGCTACATCAATCACAAAACGATACTTCACATCGCCTTTCAGCATACGTGCAAAGGCATCTTCTACCGCTTCGCCAGCGATTAATTCGATATCCGCCGTGATGTTATGTTCGCCACAGAAATCCAACATCTCCTGCGTCTCTTTAATGCTGCCAATTGAAGAGCCACTGATGCTCAGGCGACGGAAGACCATCGGCGTCACGTCAGGGGATTGATGGGGTTGATCGGGGATACCGACCAGCACTAAACGACCATTGGTTTTCAACGTGGCAAGATAAGGATCGAGATCGTGTGGTGCTGAAACACAGTCGATGATGAAATCGAGTGAGGTTTGTGCTGCCGCCATCTGCTCTGCATCCCGCGATACCACCACACGGCTGGCGCCCAGACGTTTCGCATCCGCACCCTTTTGTGGTGAAGTGGTAAATAACGTGACTTCCGCACCCATCGCGCTCGCCAGCTTCACCGCCATATGGCCCAAACCACCCAAGCCCACCACGCCAACTTTATCACCCGCCTGAACCTTAAAATGACGCAGCGGCGACCAAACGGTGACGCCCGCACACAGTAATGGCGCGACGCCTGCCAGCGGCAAGTTCTGTGGGACTGACACCACAAAATGTTGATCGACCACCACATTCTGCGCGTAGCCGCCCCAGGTGCTGTCGCCCGTGTGTTTATCAATGCCGTTGTAGGTGGCAGTAAAACCGGCTTCGCAGTATTGCTCTTCCTGCAGCTGACAGAAGTGACATTCACGGCAGGAATCGACCATTACCCCGACACCCACCACATCACCGACTTTGAAGTTAGTTACCGCAGCACCGGTTTCCCTTACCCGACCCACAATCTCGTGACCAGGTACCAGCGGATAGCGGCTGACCGCCCACTCATTGCGCGCCATATGCAGGTCGGAGTGGCATACGCCGCAGTAAAGGATATCGATTTTGACATCCTGGGGTTGCAGTGGGCGCAACGCTATCTGGCTGGATACCAGAGGTTTAGCTGCGTCTTGTGCGACTAATGCGTTGATTTTCATGCTGCCTCCGCCATGAGCTGGCGTTATTGAATGGAAGGCGGCAGACTATAGTCAACCTGGTTCGATAATGATAGTAGTTACCAAATGGTAACCATAAGAGGAGATTTCCATGCCAGCATGGGTCGATGGAAAGCTGTTTTTTTTCGCGGATTCGCCGCCGCGCCGCCTGATGGATCTGTTCTCGCTGAAGTGGAGCAGCATGGTACTTCATGCGCTTTATCACTGGCCCGATGGGCGAGCGCGCACCGGCGAACTGCAGCGTAGCTTGCAGGGCATCTCCAAGAAAATGCTGTTTCAAACGTTGAAAGAGCTGGAGCAGCGTGGCCTGATTGCGCGCCACGTTTATGATGTGATCCCCCCCAAAGTGGATTATCGCTTAACGCCGCTGGGGCTGACCTTCGCGCAACCTATTGAGCAGATGTATCAGTGGGGGCTGGAAAATCAGGTCGCATTGGATGCCATGGAAGCCAACTTACGCGCCGCTACGGACGCGCCATCAAGCGTGCAACCGTCTCACCATCCCTCTGCAAGCGAGGATTGAACACCACCATACTTAACCCGGGTTTACCCTCAACGGCGAAGGTGCTGTACTCCAACTCCAGCACGCCTTCGTCGGGTAACCACAATTGTTTGATCCCTTCACCGTGCTGGCTCACCTCCTGCGATTGCCACAGTTGGCGGAAGGTCTCACTCATTTCACAGAGTTCGTCCACCAGCGCCCGCACATGTTCACTTGCGCCGGTACGGGCGACGTCAGCGCGAAAGTTTGCCACCATGCCACGCGTGACTTGATGCCAATCCGGCAGCCGCTTTTTCATCTCTTCATTGCTGAACATCATCAGCAGAATGTTGCGCTGCTCCGGCGGCAGTTGCGCGTAATCCACAAACACTTTGGTTGCCGCATGGTTCCAGGCCACCACCTGCCATTCTGCGGTTTTCACCAGCGCAGGAGTGTGCGTCATACTATCCAGCACCCGCTGTAACGAGGGTGAGACATCCACACCCGCCTGCCAGGTCACGCCCGGCAACCGATTTTGTGCCAACAGGAACAGGTGGTCACGCTCGGCGGCGCTCAACTCCAGCGCTTTGGCTAAACGCTCCAACACCTCCTCTGAGGGCGCGCCTCCTCTCCCCTGTTCCAGCCAGGTGTACCAGGTGGTACTGACGCACGCGCGCACCGCCACTTCTTCACGGCGTAATCCGGGCGTGCGACGTCGCAGCAGCGGGTAACCGAGTTTGCCGGCATCCAGCCGCTGGCGGCGTTCACGCAGATAGTTTCCGAGCAGATTGTCGTCTTGCAGAGACATGGCGTTATCCTGTTAGTGCATATACCTGTATAAGCTCACGACTTTTCGCCGCGCCGCAGACTTTTATCATAGTGCTTCAACAGCCAGAAAGAGGAGTACCAATATGCGACTTTTTGTGACCGGCGCGAGCGGATTTATCGGTTCTGCCATTGTGAAAAAATTACAGGCGCGTGGCGTGGACGTACTCGGGTTAGCGCGCAGTGACGCGTCCGCCGAAAAACTGCAACACCAGGGTGTACAGGTGATACGCGGGGATTTAGAGGATATTGCCAGCTTACGCAGCGCCGTTGAACAGAGTGACGGCGTGATTCATGCCGGCTACATCCATGACTTCAGCCGCATGGATCATGCGGCGGCGATCGATCAACAAGCGATTCTGGCCATGGGCGAGGTGCTCGCCGGATCTAACCGCCCACTGGTCGTCACCACCGGCACCGCACTGGTGTCGCCCGGCCGTCTCGCCGTTGAACAGACCCAACCGGTTTCCGGCGGTCATCCCCGCTCTGACTCTAATATCGCTGCACTGGCGATGGCCGACAAAGGGGTTCGCGTGTCGCTGGTACGCTTGCCACCTACCGTGCATGGCGCGGGAGACCACGGATTTGTGCCGATGATCATCAATATGGCGAAGGAGAAAGGGGCGGCGGTCTATATCGGTGATGGCAGCAATCGCTGGCCCGCGGTGCATCGTGATGATGCTGCTGAGCTGTTTTGTCTGGCGGCGGAGAAAGCAGAAGCCGGGACAATTCTGCATGCGATTCAGGAGGAAGGCATCGCGTTTCGCCAAATCGCCGAAACCATTGGCACCGGCTTATCCTTGCCGGTCAAAAGCCTGACGCAGGAAGAGGCTAAAACGTGGCTCGGCTGGATGGCCTTCTTTGCCTCCGTGGATAACCCAGCTTCCAGTGAATGGACGCGCCAAACCTTTGACTGGCAGCCGACAGGGCCAGGTCTGCTGCAGGATATGCGCGAAGCGGGTTATTTTTCCTGAGGTAAAACTGCCATGCATGTCAGTTAAGCACTTTCCGGTCGCCATAAATGGCAACCCAACGACGATCGAACGCGGTTTTCGTAAGGTGCGCATTAATGCGCACCTGGAATATTTACCCAAACGGCTCTTCGCGGGCCAGCAAACGGGCAATCACGTTCAGTGCGCCTTCGTCATTGTTGCTGTCGGTTTTATAGCGCGACACAGCGGTGACGGCTTCGGCGGCGTTGGCCATCGCAAAGCTGTAGCAGGCCTGGCGCAGCATTTCGAGGTCGTTGGCGCTGTCACCGATCGCCAGCACTTCACAGTCATCGATGCCCCATTTTTCCTGCAGCAGCGCAATGCCGTGCGCCTTATGGCAGCCGGGAATGATCAAATCAACAAAGCCAAAGCCACTGGAGACCGGATGCATGATGTTTTCAATCGCACCCAGCTCAGCGTGCAGGCGCTCAAGTAACGCATCCACCCCTTCGTGCGCTAGGTTAAGCGAAAACTTAAAGATGGTGTCATCGATGTCATACAGATTGTCGCGTTTTTCCAAGCGATGGTAGTGATTGGCTAACATCGCAATGACCTCTTCAGGCATCGAGGTATGCACATACGCGCCGTTACGGCCACATACTACGGTGCTGATGTCCGGCTCTTTAGCGAGGATATCGAGAATTTGATGCACACGCTCGGGTGCCAGTTGGCCGCAGAAAATTTCTTCATTGCTGTCAGAGACCCATGCGCCATTTTCGGCAACAAAGGCGATCTCATCTTTGATCTCAGGGAAATAGCGTTGTAACTGGTAATACTGATTGCCACTCGCGACCACGAAACGGATGCCTTTCTCTTTCAGCAACGCATACTGACGCGAAAAGCGCTGTGCGTTGTATTGCTTGTTATCGTCGAGAAAAGTGCCATCCATATCCACTGCAATCATTTTTACTGCCATTTTGCTCTCCCGTATCTGCTGGCCGTGTTTCCATCCGGCTGTGAAAAGGTTTTCATAAAGCTTACTCGCGGTGTGGATTAATGAGAATGCGAATAATCAGATTGTTTACTGCTTTCAGAGATTTCCAGGCCCATGTTTTACTGCAATTCTGCCCCCAATTCCCTGATCCAGGCACAGAACATGTCTGCCATATCGCTGGCATAGGCTTGAATTTCGGCATCAGAGCGCGGCGTTTCGGAAAAATGTTTACCGACATTACCCAGAGTGCTGCTGATCAAATCTGCCGCCCTGAGGCGCGCATGTTCATCCAGATTTGGCAACAACTCCTGCAGGAAATCACCCACTACACTTTCGCCCGCCGCACGCGCCGCCGCCACTTCCGGCGCATCACGATACAGGGGAGCTGCATCGTTGAGCGCGGTGCGCATCGCCGCTTCTTCACACTCTGAGTGCAAAAAAGCACGTGTGAGTTGGTGCAACCGTTCACGCACCGGAACGCTGCGATCGCGCAAAATCGATCCCAACAGATCGCCGGTTCGCTGCCATTCCTCGCTTTGAAGTCTGAACAGGATAGCCGCTTTATTGGGGAAATATTGATAGAGCGATCCAATACTGACGCCCGCACGCTCCGCGACACGTGCCGTGGTGAATCGTATAGCACCTTCCAGCTCCAGAACCTGAGTAGCGGCTTGCAAAATGGCAGAAACCAGCTCGCTGGAGCGTGCCTGTTGCGGCCTTTTTCTCTCTGAAATCTTAGTGTTACGACGCTCAGCCATCGCTCGCTCCTGAACACGAATAGTGAAATGCGAATGATTCATCGTATTCTGTTCGCACAGAGAAATCCACGGAGAAACATCATGAATACCTTAACGTCTGCGCCCTTAGCCCCTTTGCTCAACTATCTGTTCGAGCTGGCTGACAACATGGCGCATCCGACCAATGAAGCTTTTCGCGTCATGTCTGATGAAGAGCAAAATCGCCTGATGCAGAGTAAAACGGACTACCTCGAACTTTATGGTCATCTGAAAAATGTGCCGCTGGCGGTATCGCGTGAAACCGGCAAACTGCTGTACATGCTGGCGCGCAGCAGCAACGCGCAAACCATCGTGGAATTTGGCACCTCATTTGGTATTTCGACGCTGCACCTGGCAGCCGCTGTGCGCGATAACGGCGGCGGTCAGATCATCACCAGTGAATTCGAACCGGGAAAAGTCGCGCTGGCACGTAACCATTTCGCCGATGCCGGTGTGAGTGATTTGATTGAAGTACGCGTTGGTGATGCGCTCGACACCTTGAGCCGCGATCTGCCTGATGTGATCGATATGTTGGTGCTGGATGGCGCGAAGGCGATTTACCCAGAAATACTGGCGCTGGTCGAGCCACATCTCCGCCCAGGCGCGCTGGTTATCGCCGATGATGCCGATTTCAGCCCCGAGTATCTGGAGCGTGTGCAGAGCGGACGCGGCTATATGTCTCTGCCCTTTAATGACGGTGTAGAAGTATCAATGTGGTTGGGACGTTCACAGTAATCAGTGCAAAAAGTGAATATTAATGTCGGTGCGCATGAATGCGCACCCTACGAAAACAGCGCACAATCATTGTAGGGTCGCCATTTATGGCGACCGAAGCGGCTTTTATTCACTGAAACCAAGGCTCAAACGGGTCCAGATACTCTGCCCACTTTTCTTTTCCTTGTGCCATCTCCTCGTCGGTGAGTAGCGCCTGTTCCAGCTTGCTGCGCAGAGCCAATTCATCCATCTCAATACCGATAAACACCAACTCCTGGCGCGCATCACCACTGCCTTCCACCCAGTTTTCCATGATGTATTCCAGCGTTTCGGCGTCTTGCGGCCAGCGCTCTTTTGGCGCACTTACCCACCACAAACCCGCTAACCCCTGACGCGACACACCGCCCGCCTGCGACCAGGAACCGGCATGGTGTGGGCGGCTGGCGAGCCAGAAGTAGCCTTTCGAGCGCACCACCCCTTGCAGATCACCTTCGATGACCTTAGCAAAACGCAGGGGGTGAAATGGCCGACGCGCACGAAATACGAAGTTGCGAATCCCGTACTCTTCGGTTTCTGGCGTGTGTGCACCGCGCAGCTCTTGCAACCAACCGGGCGCGAGCGAAGCCGCTTCGAAATCAAATAAACCGGTATCGAGCACCTGATCGAGCGGCACTTTGCCAAATTCAGAAGTGACAATGCGCGCACGAGGATTTAGCGAACGCAGAATCGCCATCAGGCGCGCTTTTTCCGCCTCATCAATCAGATCGGTTTTATTCAGGATCAGCACGTCACAGAACTCAATCTGATCCACCAGCAGATCCACCACGGTACGCGCGTCTTCTTCACCCATGGATTCGCCACGTGACTGAATGCTCTCACTGGATTCATAATCACGCAGGAAATTGAATCCATCCACCACGGTCACCATGGTGTCGAGCGCCGCGACCTCTGACAGGCTCTGCCCTTCTTCGTCGGCAAAGGTGAAGGTTTCCGCCACCGGCAGAGGTTCAGAAATCCCGGTGGATTCAATGACCAGATTGTCGAAGCGACCATCTTTTGCCAGACGATCCACTTCGAGTAATAAGTCTTCCCGCAGTGTGCAGCAGATGCAGCCGTTGCTCATCTCAACCAGCTTCTCATCGGTGCGTGACAACTCTGCCCCGCCCTCTCGCACCAGCGCTGCATCAATGTTGACTTCCGACATATCGTTGACGATCACCGCCACGCGGCGACCTTCGCGATTATTAAGAATGTGGTTGAGCAGCGTGGTTTTTCCTGCGCCAAGAAAACCCGAGAGCACCGTGACGGGCAATTTTTTAAAGTCTGGGGGTAGTGATGACATTGCAACTCCTTCAAAATGACCAATCCAGTTGCGTCAGCGAGCTGATCGCAACCCTGTTTATTGTTATGTTATAACATAACAATATCGAATGTCATGTTGTCAGAGATTTTTTATTGGTGGTTGGGTCGCCAATAATGGCGACCACAAAGGCAGAGATGAGAAGCCTTGAGCCCTCAGCCTCCCACTCAACAGAATCACTTGTTGTCAGGGTAGCTCAGGTCAATGGCTTGGTCTGGCAACTTGGTGAAGGTTTTCACAATAGTATGGAAATCAGCGGTAGGCGTGAGATCGGCGAACTGCTGCGGATAGAGGTCTTTCGCCAAAATTTCCATTCCGATGATGTTGTACGGATGGTTATAGAAATGATGGTACACGCCATATACACGACCATTTTTTACTGGCTCAATCTGCGCCAGACCCGTGCGTTTCAGCAGCGTCTGGAAAGTGGCGTTGATCTCTTTCGGCTGCACGCCATAACCGAATGGCAGCACATTGGTGTTTGGACGCTTAGAGCCTGACATGATGTAAACATCAGGTTTCATCGCGATGATTTTTTCCAGTGCTACAAATCCGGCATTGCCCGGTAGCAGCTCAGAACCAATATTCTTGCCACCTACCGCTTCTACTAACCCACCCCAGCCGTTGTGACTGTGCGTGAAGCAGCAGTTATCGCTGTTACCTGCAATCGGCTCAATAAAGACGGTCGGCTTGTTCTTTACCTCAGCCACGCCTTTCATGATGTGATCATACTTCTGCTGGTAGAAGTCGGTGTAGGCTTTGGCCTGGCTTTCGCGGTTCAGGATCTTACCCAGCAGCGTTACGCTGGGTGCCGTATTCTGCGCAGGATGCAGTTCGTAATCCACGAACACCACCGGGATATGCAGGTTGTTCAGCGTATTCAGCACGCCAGACTGCTCCAGTGCCGGTTTTGCGCGCAGCTGAGCAATCATCATGTCGGGTTTTTGCGCCAACACGCTTTCCAGATTCACCTGGCCTTGATCGCTAAAGCCCATATCAACAATTTTGGTCGCTTCCGGCCATTTGCCCTTCAGCAGATCCCAGGTTTGGGTGTCCTGTTTTTTCGGCAGGTTATTCCACGCGACGACGCGTTTAAAAGGATCATCGCGGTCCAGCAGTGCCAGCGTCAGAATATCGCGACCATCCTGCAGGATGATATGTTGCGGCTCTTTATTGATGGTTTGCGTATGACCGTCCATGTCGGTGACGGTGAGCGGGTAAGTCGTGGCCGAAGCCGCGGTGGAAGCCAGTAACCCCATTGCCAGTAGCAGGCGCGTTTTCATCCTAAAACTCCGTGGTAAAAAGAATAGTTATTATTATCAATTACCTTAACACAACCTTAAGCAGTGAAAATAAACGTCAGGGCAATGGGTAGTAACGGAATGCGACAAAGAGTGGGAATGATAAGGGTCGCCATCAATGGCGTAAGGCGTGTCGGCTAAGCGCTTTTCGGTTGCCATAAATGGCAACCCTACGACGATCGATCGCGGTTTTCGTAGGGTGCGCATTGATGCGCACCGGAAAACAGCATCACGTAAAATCGGACAGCTTCTGCCCAGAGGTGATCAGCTCCTGCAACAACATCTGGCGACGCTCTTGCGGGGTATCGCGGCTGACCATAAAGCAGATTGCGGCCACCGCTTGACCACTACGCGAACGGATTGGTGCCGCCATGCAGCAGGTAAAACTCTCGGATAACCCTTCCGTCATGCAGTAGCCCAGTTTGCCCGCATGGTGGATCTCATCAAGAAAGGCCTGTTTATCGAGAATCTGGCCGCTGGCAAGACGATAATCCTCTTCTGGGATCAGATCGAGAATGGCGCTGTCCGACCAGTTACTCAGTAGTAAACGTCCCGTTGCCGTCCAGGTGATCGGCACTCGCACACCAATATCGGAGCTGATCTTGAACGGGTGAGCGTTGCTTTCAGACAGCACCACCGTGTATTTATCCCCTTCCAGCATGCAAAGCTGAATGGTTTCGCCGTGACGTGCCACTATCTCAACCATCAGTTGATGTGCGCGCCGGATCAGATCGTTATGCGCCATATAATCCGCACCGTAATAGTGCATTTCACGACCAAAGAACACCGCGCCTTCAGCATCTAACTCCACCAGACCCGCTTCACTCAATAAGCTTACCAGCTCATACACGCTGGAACGCGGTGCGCCGGTGGCATCAATCAGATCCCGCATCGCCATCGGCTGACGGGCAATATGCAGTTGACGAAAAATATCAATAACCCGGTCAACGCCGCGCGCCCGGGACGGTTTTTCATCCGGCATACGCTCACTCCCCTGTTGCATGTCTGCGAATGGAATACGCTAAAAAAGAGATGCATCATACACCCCAATGCAACAATTACCCATCCCCGTAAAAATAAAAAGTCGTCACGCCCGTTATATTATGACGACCTATTATGGGGCCTCATTTTGGCGCACGCCTTATTTTTTATAAATGGGAAATCACGACAACGGTCACATTCCTGTTAAGCAAAATTATGCAAAGAGATTTATTTTGCGATCCCGCCGACATCACAAAAAATTAAATAGCGCGTCACATATTGCAAAAGCCAATTTCCTGTGCAAATCTTGCCCTATCCGGTATTGCAGATTGCAGTCTGATATACCGGACAACCAATCAACACGGAAACAGAGGCAGAATTGCATGGCGATTAAACGTTATGGCATTGAAGGCGGAACCGGCACCGGTGGGCAAAAATTGCCCTTCGCGCGCGCCGTAGAAGCCGATGGCTGGCTGTATATCTCGGGTCAGACCCCCATGCTCGACGGTGAAGTAGTAGAAGGCGGCATCATTGAACAAACGCAGTTGGCGTTCGATAACTGCCTGAACATCATGCGCGAGGCGGGCTATCGCGTGGAAGATGTAGTGCACGTCACAGCCGTATTAACCGACGCGCGCTATTTCAGCTCCTTTAATAAAGTATTCAGTGAGATATTTAGCGGAAACCCACCCGCACGTATTTGTAGCGTGCAGGATTTAGTGGTCGACTGCAAAGTGGAAGTCGACATGAAGTGCTTCCGCGCCGATCGTAAATAATTATTACGGTTAAAACAGGCTGGCGTATTTTTTATTTCTTCGCCCACACCAGGACAGCCTGTTATTAATTGATGCTTTTCATTTTTCTGTGAAATATCGGTGTAAGCCGTCTCGTCTAAATTTTATAAGAGAGCATGAAATGAACACAACATCGCTTAAATTCGGCGCGGCTGCGCTGGCGTTACTGGTTTTAGCAGGCTGCACCCCGACTGAAGAGAAAAAAGAGGCGGGAGCCGCGCCGCAATCTGCTTTGCAGAACGTACTACAACGCGGCACGCTGCGTGTGGGTGACTGCCTGAGCTTTGCCCCGTTTGGCTTTTACGATAAAGACGGCAACCCGGATGGTTATGACGTGGATCTCGCGAAAGCACTGGCTAAAGAGATGGGCGTGAAGCTGGAGATGGTGAACACCACCAGCGCGAACCGCATTCCTAACCTGCAAACTAACAAAGTTGATGTGGTGTTCTGTAACTTCACGCGCAATCTGGAACGTGCCAAAGAGATCGGTTTCACCAACCCGTATGTGGTGGCGAGTGAAGCGATGCTGGTGCGTAAAAACAGCGGCATTCAATCTGCACACGATATGGCAGGTAAGACGATTGCCACCGTGAAAGGCTCCACCAATGGTGATGAAGTCCGCAACCTCGGCATTGATGTGAAAATTCAAGAGTACGACTCATCGCAGGCCGCCATCCTCGCCGTTAAACAAGGCCAGGCTGATGCGATGATCGAAGATAACAACTTCCTCGCCTATCAGGCCAAACTCGACCCCACTCTGACGGTGACCAACGAAGCCTTGGTACCGCTGGAATATAACGCCTTTGGCGTGAAACAGGGTGATCAGGTGTGGACCAACTACCTCAATGAGTTCCTGTTTGAAATCAACGCATCAGGTGAGAACGCCCAGCTGTATCAGAAATGGTTTGGCAGCAAACCACGTTACCCGCTGAACCCGCAGTTTTAATTGATTGCCCCGGCGCGATAGCTGCTATCGCGCCGCTCGAAGGAGTCAAACCATGAATTATCAATGGCTAACCCTGTGGCGTTACGCTGACACCTTTCTGGCAGCCGCCTGGCTGACATTACAGGTGACGCTGCTGGCCTTCATTTTGGCGGTGGCACTGGGTTTGTTGTCGGCACTCGCGAAGTCGTCGCCTGTTGCCCCACTACGCTGGATCAGCCACTGCTACGTCGAATTTATCCGTAATACGCCTGTGCTGTTGCAGATTTTCATCATCTTCTTCGGCCTGCCCTCTCTCGGTATCACCATGAGTGCTTTTACAGCGGGCATATTGGCGCTAGGGATCAACGTCGGGGCCTACCTGTCCGAAACCTTCCGCGCGGGGATTCAGTCGGTGCCAAAAGGACAGCTGGAAGCCGCCTATATTCTCGGCATTCCGCGTCGGCAGATCTTTATCAGCGTGGTGTTACCTCAGGCAGCACGTGCGGTGTGGCCCGCGATTATCAATAACCTGATTCAATTGCTGCTCGGCACTTCGCTGCTTTCAGCCATTGCGCTGCCAGAGTTGACCGGGACCGCGACGGTGATCAATGCCCGTACTCTGCTTTATATCCAGACCTTTAGCGTCGTCGCACTGGTGTATCTGGTGCTGAGCAATCTGTTCTCCTGGCTGGGCACGGTAGCAGGACGGCGCATGTTCCATCCGCCGCTGGTGACACCGGTAAAAAAGTCCGCCTGGTGGTGGGCAAAAAAATGGCTGACTAGTCCAGTGAAACGGGAGAATGCGTTATGAGCGAATTAATCATCAGCTCTTTCCCCATCCTGCTCAAGGGGTTGGGTATCACGCTGTTGCTGTCCATCGCTGCGATCATCGGCAGTACCTTGCTCGGTTTGCTGGCTGCGGTGCTGCGCACCAGTCGGCTGCCGGTCGCTAAACAGATTGCTGTGCTCTACACCGAGCTGTTTCGTGGCACGCCGGTGCTGATCACCCTGATGTTTATCTACTTCGGTGTCGCTTACTTCGGTTACGAGATTAACCTGTTTGCCGCCGGGATCCTGGGACTGAGTATTTATCAAGGCGCTTATATCGCCGAAGTGTTCCGTGCCGGGATTGAAGCCGTACCAAAAGGTCAGTGGGAAGTGTCGTGGATTCTTGGCCTTTCCAAACGTCAAACCTTTATGAGTGTAGTGCTGCCGCAAACACGTGGCATCGTGTTACCGCCGCTGGCAGGTCAGTATCTTTCGCTGATTAAGGACACCTCGATCGTCAGCATGATCGGCATGTCCGAACTGATGCATCAAGGCCAGGCGATTGTCGATCGCATCGGGCAGCCGGTGGTGATTTACGGTCTGGTGGCCCTGCTCTACTTCGCCATTTGCTTCCCACTGTCACGTTGGGTTCAACATCATCAAACCAGGAGCCAGTTATCATGAGCCAATCCGCGATTACGCTGAGCCGCGTTACCAAATCCTTTGGCTCGACCCAAGTACTGAAAGAGATCAGCCTCGATGTTTCACCCGGCGAAGTGCTGGTGCTGATTGGTGCTTCCGGTTCCGGTAAAAGTACCGTGCTGCGCATCATGAGTGGCCTGGAGACGGCCGACGGCGGTGAAATCTGGGTGAATAAAGTGCCGCTGCATGACCGTAAACGCAGCAGCGAGATTTGCGGCCACGTGGGCATGGTGTTCCAGCAGTTCAATCTGTTCCCACACAAAACCGCGTTAGGTAACGTCACGCTGGCGTTGATTAAAGCGCAAAAACTGTCTGAAGCCGAAGCCAACAAACGCGGCATGGCTGCCCTGACGCGTGTTGGACTCGCCGAGCGCGCGCATCACTATCCAGCGCAGCTTTCCGGCGGTCAGCAACAGCGCGTGGCCATTGCGCGTGCGTTGGCGGTAGAACCCAAAATTATGTTCTTTGATGAAGCCACCTCAGCGCTGGACCCGGAACTGGTCGGTGAGGTGATGGAAGTGATGCGCAGCCTGGCACGCGAGGGGATGACCATGGTCGTGGTAACTCACGAGATGGGCTTTGCGCGCAAAACCGCTGACCGCGTGGTGTTTATGGATCAGGGTGTCATCGCTGAACAGGGTTCCCCGGAGCAGATCTTTGTTAATCCGCAGAACCCGCGTACCCAGCAATTTTTATCGCGCGTGCTTGAGCACTAACAGGAGAGAGCATGTCGATTCAATTTCCACTGCACGCGGACGGATTGCTGGATGCCCCGCAATCCGCACCGCGTTTTAAATCTGTCGCGGGGACAGGTAACGCGCCATTAGCGCAGGGCACCGACATTTTCAGCAGTGATGAGGTGTTCTCACCGTTGATGATCATGAAGCAGTCAGCGCTGGAGAATAACCTGCACCAACTGGCAGCTTTTTGTCGGGAAAAGGGGGTTATGTTAGCGGCACACGGCAAAACCTCGATGTCTCCCGCCATTTTACGCCGCGCCATTGCTGAAGGTGGCGCATGGGGATTAGGTGCCGCGACGCCAGCGCAAGTGCGAGCGCTGCGCCAGTTCGGCATTCGTAACGTGTTTCTCGCCAACGAGCTGGTCGATCCGGCAGGCATACGCTGGATAGGCCAATGGCAACAGCAGCATCCCGATCACGGATTCCTGTGCTACGTCGATTCACTGCAGGGCGTCAAACTGCTGGAGCAGCATCTTGGTGGCGCGAGCATTTCCGTGCTACTGGAAATATCGGTCAGCGGTGGGCGCACAGGATGCCGTTCACAGTCGGAAGCGCTGGCGATTGCCAAGGCAATCCAGGCCAGCACCTCGCTGAATCTGGTGGGTGTAGCCGGTTACGAAGGCGCGCTCGGGGCGGGCCGCGATGCGGCGGGAATGCAAAAGGTCAAAGATTACTGCCAGATGATGGTGAACACGGCCGCCCTGCTGGCGGAGAAACAGTTGTTCAGCAGTAAACACATCATTCTGAGTGCTGGCGGCGGCGCGTGGTTTGATGTGGTGACGGAGTGTTTTACCGCAGCTGCATTGCCGTTGCCGATGACACCACTGATTCGCTCCGGCGCCTACATGGCGCACGACAGCGGTTTGTATGCGCGTATCGCGCCGTTCGCGCAACCTGGCGCTCATCACCATTTTGAAGCGGCGCTGGAGATTTGGGGACGCGTGTTATCCCGCCCTGAACCGGGACTGGCATTTGTTGATTTTGGTCGCCGTGATGTGCCTTTTGATCAGGACTTGCCTAATCCATTATGGATTCGCAACGCTGATGGGAGTGCAGCACGCAACGCAACCCACCTGAGGATCAGTGACGTGAATGATCAGCACGCTTATTTACTGTTGCCTGATGATGAAACGCTGCAACCGGGGGATTGGGTAGGATGCGGTATCTCACATCCCTGCACGGCATTCGATAAATGGCGTTATTTGCCGCTGGTGGATGACCAATATTGCGTCACAGATTCACTGGAAACAGCATTCTGACCACAAAAAAGGCTGCCAACACTGGCAGCCAGTTCTGGCACATCCCTGTACGACCATGTGGGGTCAGACGTTGTGCCTTCAATGAATAAATAATAACACAAATTATAATTAGCAGGCTAGTTATTTTCCTGCCAGAGCCAGTTTCACCGCGTCTTCGGCGTGGATCAATGTGGTATCAAACAGCGGCACGCTGGCATCTTCAGCCTTCACCAGCAAAGTAATTTCCGTGCAGCCCAGAATGATGGCTTCGGCACCCTGGTCCACCAGCTCAGCAATAATCTCACGGTAACGTGCTCGCGATTCCTCCCGGATAATACCGAGGCAAAGCTCTTGATAAATGATGTCGTGCACTGCTTTGCGCCCTTCGGCAGCAGGCACCAGCACCTCAATGTCAGACTGCGCCAGACGACCTTTGTAGAAATCCTGCTCCATGGTAAACGCGGTCGCCAGCAGCCCTACGCGTTTAACGCCTGCCTGGTGGATGCGCTGCGCCGTGGCATCCGCAATGTGCAGCAGCGGAATACCCACCGCATCGGTAATCTGACTGGCGACTTTGTGCATGGTGTTGGTACAGAGCACGATAAAATCTGCCCCACCCTTCTCCAGACTGCGCGCCGCATCCGCCAGAATCTCACCGGCTTGCTGCCACTCACCCGCAACCTGCAACTTTTCAATTTCCTGAAAGTCGACGCTGTACATCAGGCTACGCGCCGAGTGCAATCCGCCGAGCTGCTGCTTTACCTGTTCATTGATAATGCGGTAATAGAGCGCCGTTGATTCCCAACTCATACCACCGATTAAGCCAATCATTTTCATTTGTCATCATCCTTTATAGAGCTTGTTCTGCACTGTACGGGATTTCTGGCCAGCGCGCTGAAGGAAACAGCGATAAGCGAACATTAAACAGATGGAACATCGGCGCGAACAGGGCCTGCTCCTGGCGAGCACCCGCATCCAGACGCAGTAACAGACGATTCAGCTCCTCTAAAAGCGCGGGCTGAGGCTGCGTGTGCAATGACTTCAGACGCTGTTTTAGAAACACACTTAGCTCATGGAACATAGCCGCACTTTCAATTCCATTTGCGGTCAACAGCGCCTTGTGTCGGGTGTAGTAGTCATAACAGTTAGCCCCTAACCAGGCTTCGGCAATCAGATTCCCGCCAGATATCAGGTCGGGTGAAGGATCAACGCGTTTGCGCGGCAAGATGATGTTGACCTTATCCAGCGTCCGCGCGACAAACTGCTGGCGGGCCGTCATGGTGACGGTATTCAGTCGCAGCACCGCGATGAACTGCAGTAAATCGCGAATCCCTTTACGTACCGCGCGTTTCGCCGTCCAGGATGGGCGCTTGTTGCGGATCAGCAGCGTGAGCACCAGGGCGATAACAATGCCCACCAGCGTCGAAATCATCGCGTTCACTATAAGCAGAAGATCTGGCTTAAAGTGATGGCTCATGCCGATCAAACCGGGAATCTGTGTCGCCACGATCAAACCAATCAGATTGGTCGAAGGATTAGCAATCACTAATCCCAAAGCAAACAAACCGGGAGCCAGACATATCACCATTGCCTCAAATGTCACCGCTTGCGGAATCAACACCGTGACGTAGAGGAGGCTAATCGCCATGGAGATTAGCACCCCTTTCAGGAACAGTTTCATCGGCGCTATTGGGCTATCCATTCCCGCGAAGAAGGAACAGAGCACTGCGGCCATCATCGGTGCCGTCGAGCCATCTTTCCAGCCGCTGCCAATCCAGAACAGGCAGGTGGCGAAGGTGGCAAAGAAGGCCGTGAAACAAGAGAGCAGCAGTAATCCCTTATCAACGTGCTTGTGCGCGCGTGCAGGTTTGCCCGCCTTCACGGTGGGTGTCCACTCACTCACGCGCTCGCTGACGCTTTGATAGGCATCCGCGATGCGCACGAAATTAAGCAAACGCTCCAGTAAACCAATCAGCAAAATACTCTCTTCGCTGTTTAAGCGCCCTTCCTGCCAGGCTTGTTTTAACTGCGCTTGTGACACAGTCAGAATATCGCGCACCGGCACGCTATCATCGCCATTCAGCCATAACAAAAACTGTTGGAAAGCCTCTGCAACATGCTCAGGAAAGCGGATTTGCTGCTGTGCAAGTAGGTTGAGTCGCGACTCAATGGCTGTCAGCGTAGGAATAAGATAAGAGAGATGCTGATACTGCACGCTGACCAGTCGCACCAGGCGGCGCGCCGCATCGCCTTCGTACACGCAGTGGGTAATCAGCGTCTCGACATTGAGCGGATAGTTAGCCATCTGCACCAGGATATCTTCGCGCTCCAGCGATTTCTCAGCAGGCATTGCCGTCACTAATTCGCTGCACAGTTTGCGCGCGTTTTGGTACCACTGACTGACACTCTGCTCCAGCAGATTCCGCATCGACACTGGCATGATCAAGCGGTGTACCAGGCTACTGCAGATGATGGCAACCGTGATCTCCTCAATGCGTGAAATCACCGTATAAGTGATTTCTGTGGGCGCAGTGACATCGGGGAAACCCATGATGGCCGCGCTGTAACCTGCCAGCATAAACACATAGCTTTTCGGTGTGCGATCGTGCAGGGACAGATAAAGACACACCGCCACCCACAGTGAAATGCACAGGCTAAACAGCATCGGTGACTCGACGGTGGTGGGATAAATCAGCAAGGTAAACAAGCCGCCGAGCACGGTGCCAAAGAAGCGAAATATCGATTTCGAAACGGTGGACCCCGAATAGAGTTGCGAGGCAACGTACACTGTAGTCAGTGACCAGGCCGGTTTGTCTAAATTGAGTTCCAGAGCGATGTAAAAAGCCAGAAAGGCAGCAATACATGTTTTGGCAGAGAACAACACTGCACTTTGTGAAAACCACTTCATAGAGCGAAAGCAACCCATAGCAGGCAACGTAAGTGCCTATCCTGACAGAAGACTATCGATATGACATTTTGATTTGTTATACAAATTATTACCGTGCTAATTATCTGGGCATCTATGCAAATTGAGATGACATACTGATTACAGTGAATGATCGCGATCACAAAAATTAGGTTATAAGCGATCGAAATTAGTTATTTATTGGTTATATAAGCGCTTTGTTATGGTGAGAAAAAACCACGAGAGACTCATCATGCAAACTCAAATTCCTGTTCTGAGCGCTCTGGCCCTTAGCATCGGCCTGCTCTCTGCGCATGCCTTTGCCGCCAACCCAGAAACCGTCACCATTGGTTATCAGAAAGCCAATATCTTCGCACTACTAAAGTATCGCGGCACGCTGGATGAAACCTTCAAAAAAGAAGGCATCAATGTGCGTTGGGTGGAGTTCCCCGCCGGTCCGCAGATGCTGGAAGGGCTGAACGTCGGCAGCATTGATTTGGCCGCCACTGGCGATGCCCCTCCAGCATTCGCGCAAGCCGCCAAAGCCGATTTGATCTACCTTGGCCACTCCCCTGCTAACCCAAAAACCGAAGCGATTGTGGTGCCTAAAGATTCCCCGATTAAAAGCGTGGCAGATTTGAAAGGTAAACGCGTTGGCCTGAATAAAGGATCTGACGTTAACTATCTGCTGGTGAAGGCGCTGGAAGATGCCGGTTTACACTACAAAGATGTGAAACCCGTTTATCTGCCACCCGCCGATGCGCGTGCCGCCTTCCAGAAAGGGGCGATTGATGCCTGGGTGATTTGGGATCCGTTCCTGGCTGAAGTGGAAGCCAACGCCGATGCCCGTGAAATTCGCAATGCCGAAGGGTTAGTGCCGCATTACACCTTCTATCTCGCCAGCCGCCCGTTTGCGGAGGGCCACCCGGATACGGCTAAACAGGTGGTGGATGAGTTAAGCAAACTGAGTGACTGGGCGAACCAGCATCAGGATGAGGCAGCCGCGATTTTATCAAAATCCACCGGGCTGGATAAAACCATCTGGCAAACCACCTTAAAACGGCTGCCTTACGGTGCCACGCGCATGACTCCGCAGGTATTCGACGAGCAACAAGCGTTGGCAGATACGTTTACCCGCGTAGGACTGCTGCCGGTGAAAGTGGATGTGCGCAGTGCGACCTGGTCGCTGGATAAGAAGTAGATTGCTTTTTTCATAATGGGCGGCCTGAAGGCCGCCTCTCCCTACAGGCTTTTATTCGCCTCCGCGGCCAATCTGCCAAATCCCGGTTGGCGGCGTGCCGTTCACCTTCCAGCCACCGATATCACGCGCTTTATAGATCACCGGATTGTGTGATGACACCGTACGCGCATTACGCCAGTGGCGGTCCAGCGCTTTGCTGATACGCGTGTCCGACGCACCGAGCGCATTAAACAGCTCAGTAGCAGCACGCGGCACCAGTTCACTGGCGATCACCTGTGCCTGCCCGGCTTCCGCTTCCGCCAACGCATTCACGGCGAGAAGCTGTGCTTCATCGTGGCTTAAGTGGGCTTCATACGCTGACTGCAGTGAATGTGCTGCACGGATCACCGTGGCTTCAACAGCAAATGCCAGGCTGGTGATCTCGCCTATCACCTGTAATACCTGCACATCGTCGCGTGACGCACCACCGTTACTGTGGCTGTAAATGCGGTTGCGAGCCGCAACCGCCTGCGCGCCGTCTCGTGCCACCGCACGGCCAATCCCCGCCAGCGTAGCCAGTAACACATGCTGATAGAACGCCGTTTGATAGCGGAAGCGCGTGGCGAAATCGAACACATGCGTTTGTTCAACATGCGCATTATCGAAGCGCGTGGTACCACTCCCGGTTAAGCGCTGGCCGAAACCATCCCAGTCATCTTCACGCGTTACACCCGGTTGGTGAGTGCTCACCAGAGCGATCACGTCACCCTGGTTGTCGTTGCGACGCGCATAGACGTCAATCCAGTCAGCAAATAGCGTGCCAGTGCTGTAAAACTTCTCGCCGCTTAGGGTCCATCCGTTTGCCCCCGGCGTGACGCGCGTGATCACATCACCGAGTTTCACCACGCCAGTCTCCGTCCAGCCGCTGCCCACCAGCTCTCCGTCGATAAAACGGCCGAACCAGCGATCGCGCTCTGCACTGTCAGGTTGGTTCAGGCGGTCTTCGACGAAAGCGAAGTGCGCACGCAGCGCCTGCGGCAGATTAGAATCCGCTTCCGCCAGTTCAGTCAGCAGTTGGAACAGTTGCGGCAGTGATGCGCCCCAACCGCCCTTCTCTTTGGGGATACGCACAGTGCCAAAGCCAGCCTCTTTCAGCCACGTCAGGGCTTCATGCGGCAAGGTGCGGCTGCGTTCGCGCGCCACTGCGCCTTCGGCAATACGGGCAAACAACGGACGGAAATGGGCTGCCAGCGCAGCGTAATCAGTACCTGTTGAAAGTAAGCTCATGGTCACTCCTGATGAGAAAGATCGTCGATGTCATGGCGAGTCGGTTCGTGACGGACCGCCAGCAGGAAAAAGATCGGGATGATGGCGGCCAGTGACACCACCCAGAACATGTTGGTGCCCAGTGCAGACTGCAAAATCGGCAGAATAAACAGCGCCAGCGCACTGCCAATACCGGAAAGCGCGCGGCTAAAGCCCACGCCGGTGGCACGAATGGAGGTGGGATACGAGAGCGCCGGATAGACCATCAGTTGTGCGCCAGGACCAAAACCTTCAGCAAACAGCCACAAGCCCAGCATCAGTATCGCGAATACAATCCCGGCGATGGCTTCAGGATGCCCAATCAGCGCCAGCGCGATCAGGGCAAAGAATTGCAAGGCAAAACCGGCGATAGCCACGTGGCGTGACGGATATTTCCATGCCAGACGCATGCCTAACAAACCGCCGGTAAAGGCGAACAAGGCGTTGAGGCCCAGCGAAGCAGAGATGGTTTCAAACACGCCAGCGCCGAGGAATTGCGCCAGAATTGAGGGCAGGAAGAACGCGATGGCCGTGTATTCAAATGAGATGCAGATGTTCATCACACCGGCGACGATAGTGCGCTCACGCCAGGGTTTCTGGAACAGCACGCGGAAACTCACCTTCGGCGCGGCTTCTGCTGGTGACGCTTCCGGCTCTGCCTCATGCGCATGAATGCCATAAGAATCCCGCAGGATGCGCACCGCTGATTTCAGATCCCCCTGATTGGCGGCCCACAATGGCGATTCGTTCATAAACTTGCTGCGCACGGCGATGATCAGCAACGCAGGCACCGCCCCGAACAGCAGCGAAGCGCGCCATAACCAATCGAGATGTTCTTTCGGTAACAGGAAATAGAGGCCGAAGATCAGCAGGAAGCACACCGTTGAAGCGGCGTACCACATCGGGCACCAGGCAGCCAGACGCGCCGCTTTGTTACCTTTGCCCGCAAACTTAGAAAACTCCGCCAGATAGGACATCGCCACCGGCAAATCGATGCCGACGCCAATCCCCATCAGGAAGCGTGCGCCAATCAGTACCCAGACATTGGGCGCTAATCCGGCGGCAATAGCGGAGACGACGAAGAACAACATATCGGCCATGAACACCGAGTAGCGGCCATATTTGTCGGTGAGCCAGCCACCAATCAGGTTGCCGACGATAGTGCCGACCATAATCGAAGAGGTCACCAGCCCGGTAATGAAAGGGCTTAGCTGGAATTCGCGTACCACGTCATCAATGCCGTAGGAGAGCGTGGTGAGATCGTAAGCATCAAGGAAGACGCCACCGAGCGCGAGGAACACAATCATGCGCGCATAGTTATTTTTGTCACTGCGGGTGTTGATCAGCCTTGCCACATCACTGACCGAACGCACCGGCTCGGAAGCCGGCAAGGTGTTTTCTAAAGGAAGAGTACTCATAACGCCTCACGTTATTTTTAGTTATGCAGGTGAGGTTGTTATAAACGTTTAACTGACAGGACCAAAACAACAAATAGTGATATTAATGTGTTATATATCAATAAGATAAAATCAAAACAAGCACAAAAACCCGGACGCACAGCGCGAGTCCGGGGAGCGTATTAAAAGCGAGGGGATTACTCAGCAGAGACAGGCACCAGCACACCTTTTACCAGCGGGTCATCGGTGGTTTTTAACCACTGTTGAACGCGCGGATCGGAGAACGCCTGCTTGAGTTTGACGATATTTTCTTGCTCCAGATACGGTGTGCCAATCACCAACTGCGATGCAAAGGTACGCGGTGCTGGCGGGAAGAGGATGCCTTTATCACGCGGGACTTTGCCGGCATCAAACTGTGAGACGTAGCCAATCGCGGCATCGACAGAATTGAGCGCACGCGGCATCGTTAACAAGTCGAGTTCTTTAAAAACGAAGCCGTGCGGATTGCCCACAATATTCTTGAGTTTGGCGGTACGCGGTTCAACGTTGGGGTCAAGCGTGATCAATCCCTGACGTGCCAGTAACCAAAGTGCCTGACCTTGGTTGGCGCCGTCATCGGGAACCACGATGGTAGCGCCCTGCGGTAGATCGGCCACCGATTTATAGCGGTCCGAGTAGATACCAAATGCCCACTGGAACAGCGGTAGAGCAGAAGTGAGTTTAAAGCCGTTGGCATCGACCACCTGCTTCAGCCACCACTGATGTTGATAAACCGTGGCCGCATACTGTCCTTCGGCGACGGCACGGTCAGCTTGCACCGGGTCCTGCACACCCACAGCTTGCAGCTTCAGGCCGTAGTCAGGTGCGATATGCTCGCCGACATACTCAATCAACTTCTGTTCACCGGCCATTGCTGGCTCAAAGTGCACCTGCAAGGTGCTGCCAAAGACCACCGTTTGTGCCTGCTGGCTGCGCCAGAACCAAGCCGCAGCGGCCAGTGCAATGACCACTATAATCAGTAGCAGCCATGGCCAGCGGCGGGTTTTACGTAATTCAAACTCTTGTGTTGTCATATGGATGTCCCCTGAGGATGGCGCAATGCGGTAACCAGTCGGTCACCGAGAAATTGGATGGTTTGGATGAGAGCGATTAACACCACGATGGTGCCGATCATGATGTGGTTGTCGAAGCGCTGGTAGCCGTACACCACGGCCAGATAGCCAATGCCGCCCGCGCCGATGGTGCCGGCAATCGCCGAATACTCAATCATCGAAATCAGGTTGAGCGTGATAGCGGCAACGATGGCGGGCAAGGCTTCACTGAGTTGCGCCGAGCGGATGATTTGCCAACGCGAGCCACCACACACCAGCCCCACCGCAGTGACCTCGCCAGGCAGCTCGCGCAAGGCGTTATCCACCAGCCGACCAAAGAACGGGATGCCAGCGGCAATCATCGGCACCACCGCGGCAGGAATACCGATGGTGGTGCCGGTTAGCCAGAAGGTGAACGGAATGATCGCGGCCATCAGCACCAGAAACGGCAGTGAGCGCCCCATGTTAACGATCCAACTCAACACCCGATGCACGCCGCGATGGGGAAACAGCCCGCGAGCCGAGGTGTTGAACAGCACCACACCGACCATGCCGCCGAAGGTCACGACAAACAGCATCACGATTGCCACCATTAACGCGGTTTCGCCCAACGCAGGCAGCATCAAGGTTGGGATTTCCAGCCATGGCGTGTCTTGACTCATCACGGAGACGCTCATACCGCCTCCCGTAATGGCAGCACGCTGCCAGAGACACTGGCGACTAACCCGAATTGTTCTAGTTGCGCCAGTAACCGTGTAAGCGGCACGCGCTCTTGTTGGAAGTGAATACCGACCTGCAAGCGTCCGGCCTGAATGCCATTGACCTGTTCGATATGCGCGCCGAGCAGATCAATGCGCATCGCAAACTGCTGGCTAAGCCGCGAAATCCAGTCGCTGGCGACCGGCACATCGGTGCGATAGCTAAGTTGCAGGATCAGTTCTGCGACACCCGGCTTAGCCACCAGCGGGAACAGGCGTTGCCCCAGCGCAGAATCCGGTTCAGCCAGTAAGTCTTTCACCACGCCGTACTGCACAATTTCCCCATTGCGAATTTCGGCCACCGCATCGGCTGCCTGGCGCACCGCATCCATTTCATGGGTGATCAACACAATCGCCAACTTATAGTCGTCACGCAGTTTTTTAAGCAGATCGAGCACGGTTAGCGTTGCCTCAGGATCGAGTCCTGAGGTCGCTTCATCGGCCAACAGCACCGAAGGACGCAATGCCAGTGCGCGCGCGATACCGATCCGTTGGCGCTGACCACCGGAAAGCTGCCCAGGGTAGGCGTTGGCTTTGTGGCTCAGGCCGACACTCTCCAGTAACTCACCGACGCGCGCGGCAATATCACGCTCTACCACGCCGAGATAGCGCAATGGCAACGCGATATTTTCCCACGCACTTTTGCGTTGCAGCAGCGCAGATGACTGAAACACCGTACCAATCGATCGACGTGCGCGGCGCAGTTCCTCACCATCCAGTCTGGAAAGATCGCTGCCGTTCACGCGAATGCTACCGGAGCTGGGCTGTTCCAACAGGCTGATGCATTTTGCCAGCGTCGATTTACCGGCTCCGCTTGGACCTACCACGGCAGTGATATTGGCCTGCGGCACCTGCAGGTTTATCGCTTTCAGCACCTCTGTCACGCGGCCATCAGTGCTGCGATACTGCTTGCTCAGCTGTTCAATCTCGATCATGAGACCTCCTGCTGCACACGGCTTTTCACGCGATAGCCTGCGCCCGGATGCGGTGCGGTTAGCTGAGGTCCGGCATCAAACAGCTTCTCGCGCAGCGTGCCTTGTGCGTAGTCCTTTTTGTAGACGCCGCGCTTTTGCAGTTCAGGGATCAGCAGTTCAACCACGTCCTCAAAAGTTTCATGTGTTAATGCATAGGCCAGGTTGAAGCCATCCACATCGGTGTCTTCGACCCAACTTTGCAGTTCATCCGCCACGGTTGCGGCGCTGCCGACAATCAGCGGGCCAAAGCCACCAATACCCACCCAATCCGCCAACGCTTTGACCGTCCATTGACGATCAGGATCGGCAGTCGAGAAAGTTTCCACGGCAGATTGAATGGCATTGGTGTGCAGGTACTTCAACACTTGATCCGGCTGATACTGTCCGAAGTCGATACCGGTCCAGCCGGACACCAGCGCCAACGCACCTTCGTAGCTGACCCAACTTTGGTAATCTCTCCACTTTGCCTGCGCCGCCGCATCGGTTTCCCCGACAATCACCGTTTGCAGGTTGAAGATCAGAATGCTGCGCGGATCGCGTCCTGCTTCTTCTGCACGGCGGCGAATATCGGCCACGGTTTTCTTCAACAGCACCTTAGACGGTGCCGCCACAAACACGCACTCTGCATGCTCAGCGGCAAACTGCTTACCGCGGCTTGAAGCTCCTGCCTGATACAACACCGGTGTCCGTTGCGGCGAGGGTTCGCACAGGTGGATACCGGGCACATTGAAGAAGGTGCCTTGATGATTAATCGGATGGATTTTGCGAGGGTCACTGAAGATGCGACGTTCGCGATCGCGTAGAACCGCATCCTGTTCCCAGCTCCCCTCCAGCAGTTTATAGACCACTTGCAGATACTCATCGGCATAGTCATAACGGCTGTCGTGATCGGTCTGTGCCTGGTGACCAATATTGCGAGCGCCGCTCTCCAGATACGAGGTGACAATGTTCCAGCCAATGCGTCCCTTGGTGAGGTGATCGAGGGTGGAGAGGCGGCGCGCAAAAGGATAAGGATGCTCAAATGACAGCGATGCGGTGAGGCCAAAACCGAGATGTTCGGTCACCAGCGCCATCGGCGTAATCAATGCCAGCGGATCGTTGACCGGCACCTGCGTTGCCTGGCGGATGGCGGCATCGCCGTTACCATTCAGCACATCATAGATGCCCAGCACATCGGCAATAAACAGCCCATCGAATTTCCCCCGCTCCAACAGGCGCGCCAAATCGACCCAATACTCCAGATCTTTGTACTGCCAGGAGCGGTCGCGCGGGTGGGCCCACAGGCCGGGTGACTGGTGTCCGACACAGTTCATATCAAATGCATTCAAGCGAATTTCACGTTGCGATGGCATAGCAATCTCCATAGCGAGGCCGTGACCGTGCTACGACCCGGCGTTCGTCAGTTAATTTTTAAGATGTTGAGAGATTAAGAATCAGAAGGGGGACATCGCTCGGCATGAGCGATATGCAGTTCTTTCAAGATTTGCTGCGCCACGGCAGCGGCATGGTCGGCGACTTGCGGCAATCCCATCAGCTCACCAAAGCGTGCGCGTGCAGCGGGGCCAACCACCAGCAACCGGGCATTAGGCTGGCTTTGATGATTAAGGGCATGGGATTGTTCATCCACATCCAGACCGAAACCGAGTGCATCGGCACGTATCAAACCTTGCTCACTCAACGAATGTAATAGCGGCTGGCTATGGGTCAAAGCATCGTGACCTGGACCGGTAGTGACGATCAGATGGTCCAGTAGCTGCGTCTGTGTTTCACCTTGCCGAGTGTGTAGTGTGATTTCCAGCTGATGACCGCGCGCAGTGATAGCGTGCAATCTGGCCGCCAGCACCTGCAAACTGCCCTGCTGCTGACGCTCAGTGATGACCGCCGACACCTGGGGTGCAATGCGGTAACGGTGTACATCCCACCAGGAGCGCAGATGACGCACAAAGCGTTGCTGTTCGCGTAACGGCAATGATTGCCAGATACGCTGCCCCTGCACACGGACTTCATCCAGTACGCGCTGCCAGGGCAATTGCTGCTGCGCGGCACGATCCACCTCGGCACGAATATGGTGTAGCCACAAACGCGTCTCTGCGGCGTTCTGCGGCGCTAACGTCCATTCAGGCCACTCTCCTGTCAGATTAGCGCGTGAAAGCTGCCCACGGCGTGAGAAAGCGGTCAACGGGCCACGATGGTGACGGGTGGCCAGTGAGGCAACCACATCAGCCATACTCAGCCCGGTGCCCATAATCGCCACCGATGCGTCAGGATCGATAGCATCCAGTGCGCCTTGCTGCCAGGGATTGGCGATCAAGGCCGGATGCTGTGCCAGGGGCTGTAATGAATTTGGCAATGAAGGCGGTGGATGGCTAATCGCCAAAGCCAGCACATCGCCCTTCAGGGTTTCACCATCACTGAGTAGCAACTGCTGCCCCTCCCATGCGATGGCGCTGGCCTTAATGTGTCGTAGCGTCACAAGTGGATGCGCTTGTGCGGCGAGCGCAAACTGTTCCGCCAGATAGCGTCCAAACAACCCGCGCTGAGGATAGACCGACCCGTCGGTGCAATGGGCTGCTGAGTCCAGTGAACATTCCGGCTGCTGGCGATACCAGCGGTCAAATGCACCCTGCTCATCGCCGCTTAATTGCATACGCGATGCGGGCACGTTAATACGATGCGCAGGCTCCTGCGTCGAGTAGGCAACACCGCCGCCAAGGCGATCGCGCGGCTCGACCACTGTAATCAGTAATCGGCTGGCTGCGGTACGCGCAAGATGAATAGCCAGCGCCGTGCCGCTAAAGCCGCCACCGACAATCATCACATGTGCTATCGCCATTGCCTTCTCCTGCATTAGCTGGCGCTCGTTTGCTTCGATGGACGCTTATCGCCACCGATGGTTTCGCCAAAAGGCCCGGTATTGAACGTGCGCGCTCGCTGCTGTTGTCCGTGCGCCAACGGCAGCAGCGGTAATAACAATTCTGCCACACGATGGGCTTCTTCCAGATGTGGATAGCCTGACAAGATGAAGTTGGTCACACCCAACGCCTGATATTCTCGGATGCGTTCTGCCACTTGCTGCGGGCTGCCCACCAGTGCCGTTCCGGCACCGCCGCGCACCAGCCCCACGCCCGCCCATAAGTTTGGCGAAATGTAGAGATTATCGCGTGACCCCTTGTGCAACGCGCTCATACGCGCCTGCCCTGCCGAGTCCATGCGGGCAAAGATCTTTTGCGCCTGCGCGATGGTCTCTTCATCCAGTTGACCAATCAACTTGTCTGCAGCGGCTTTAGCTTCCTCCTCTGTCTCCCGCACGATGACGTGCAAGCGAATGCCATACTCAAGCTTACGTCCGCGTGCGGCGGCACGTTCACGCACGACCGCGATTTTTTCCGCCACCTGCTCCGGTGGCTCGCCCCACGTCAGATAGGTATCAATTTGTTGTGCCGCAACGTCTATCGCTGCCTCAGAAGATCCACCAAAGTAGAGCGGTGGGCCATTTTCTTGTACCGGCGGGAACAGAACTTCGGCTCCTTCCACATGAATGTGCTCTCCTTGATAGTCTACTTTCTCACCCCGCATTAAGCGGCTGTAGACGTCAAGGAACTCTTTGGTCACCTGATAACGTTCACTGTGACTCAGGAAGATGCCGTCGCCCTTGTTCTCAACCGGATCGCCGCCCGTCACCACGTTGATTAACAGACGCCCTTCAGACAAACGGTCTAGCGTGGTGGCCATGCGCGCCGCCAGCGTGGGAGGCTGTAAGCCTGGGCGCACCGCAACCAGATAGCGCAGCCGACGCGTAATCGGTGCCAGCGCTGACGCAACCAGCCATGAATCCTCACAGCTTTTACCGGTTGGAATCAGCACACCGTAGAATCCGAGATTGTCGGCAGCCAAAGCCACCTGCTGTAAGTAGGCTAAATCAACCGGGCGACCTCCTTCGGTGGTGCCCAGATAGCGGCCATCGCCGTGAGTAGGGAGAAACCAGAAGACATTGATAGCGTTGTTTGCGGAATCGGCCATTATGCTTTTCCTATATAACTTTATTCGAAATAGGTCATTTCTGACTGTTTATTTAGTTATATGGCTATTAGCGAAAAGCGTGCCAGCTTGGTATTTGCCCTTAATTACGGGATTTCAGCCATTTAGCTCTAATTACTCCGTTAAGCGTTGTTGCATTCACAACTTCACGTCAACAGCTATTGCTGCAAATGCAACTGCTTATGCTTTTTTCCTGCTGTTCACAGTGAACCTGAATGGTTAGCGTGTGATGATGCTCCTGAAAGGAAATCAAACCATGCTCAACACCTACGCCAACCATACCGATTCGCCTCGTTTAGTCGACCCGGCTTCTCTTGCTTTTCAATCACTGCTCGATAAATTTGCCCCCACGGATGCCACCGTGTTGATAGTGGGTGAAACCGGCACCGGCAAGGAAGTTGTCGCCCGCTATCTACATCACCATAGCGCGCGCCGCCATGGCCCCTTTCTGGCCGTGAACTGTGGAGCGCTGACCGAGAGTCTGGCGGAGGCTGAGCTCTTTGGTCATGAGAAAGGAGCTTTCACCGGTGCGACGCAGGCACATCCAGGTTGGTTTGAATCCGCACAGGGCGGCACGCTGCTCCTCGATGAAATCGGTGAACTTAGCCCGCCATTGCAGGTTAAATTATTGCGTGTGCTGCAGGAGCGAGAAATTAACCGCGTCGGCTCGCGTAAAGCGATTAAAGTGGATGTGCGCGTCATTGCAGCGACACATGTGGACTTAGCTCAGGCGATCCGCGAACGTCGATTCAGGGAAGATCTCTTTTATCGACTCAATATCGCCGTGGTGCCATTGCCGCCTTTGCGGCAGCGCCGGGATGATATTCCTCTTCTGGCACAACATTTTCTGACGTTGTACGCACGACGTTTGGGGCGTCCTGCACGGCGGCTTTCGCCCGACGCGCTTGAGGCATTGCACGAATACAGCTGGCCGGGCAATATCCGTGAACTTGAAAACACCCTGCATAACGCGGTACTGCTCAGCCGTGATGAAACGCTGACCCCGGCAGAACTGCGGCTTGCAGGTTACAGTGAACATCGGTTTATCTCTTCGTCAGATTCAACGCTGGACAGTTTTCTGCGTCAGCAACTTTCGTCAGAACCGCATCAACTGTTTGATCGTGTGGTTGCCAGCTTGATTAATAATGCGCTTGAACTTACGGATCAGAATCAGACTCAGGCTGCGGCTTTACTCGGCATCAGTCGTCACACCTTACGTACTCAACTTGCCCATCAGGGCATGATTAAAGGCCGTCGAAAAACCACCAGCAGCGCTCCAGTCACATCTGTGTCTGCGAACGGTAAGGAACGTGAACTGCGTATTGGTTATCAGAAATTTGGCAACCTGGGGGTGTTAAAAGCCCGCCAAAGCCTTGAGCAGTGCTTTTCTCAGCAAGGCGTCAGCGTGTTGTGGAGTGAATATCCAGCCGGACCACAATTACTCCATGCGCTGCAAAACAACGAAATTGACTTTGGTACCACCGGTGAAGTCCCGCCGATATTTGCTCAGGTTGGGGGCAATGCCGTGACCTATATTGCCTGGGAACCTCCCGCACCGAACAGCGTGGGTCTGGTGGTGCCGTATGACAGTGATATTCAAACCCTTGCGGATTTACGCGGTAAGCGCATTTCAATTAATAAAGGCTCAAACGTTCACTGGCTTCTGCTGCAACTGCTTGAAGAAGCCGGCATCGCGCTGGATGAGGTCAAAGTCGTTTATGCGCCGCCCAAATACCCTTTAACCGCCAGTGATTATCTGGCGGTGGATGCCTGGATGATGTGGGATCCACTTTTGAGTGCAGCTGAGTACAATGCTGAACTGCGAGTTTTAGCAAATGGCGAAGGACGTGTGCGTAACCACCAGTTCTATCTTGCTCGCCGTGATTACGTACTTCAGCATGATGATGTGGTACAGCAACTGGTGGAAAGCTTACAGCAAACCGGGCTCTTCATTGATAGCCATCGAGAGGAGGCGGCGGGCTTGCTCGCTGAGGAGTTGGGACTGGAATTAGCATCTGTAGAAAGAGCGCTAAGCCGCCGTAGCCACAGAACCCGGGCCATGGCATTTGAAGTGATTAAAGAGCAGCAGATTATCGCCGATCGTTTCTATGCTTTGGGTTTGATTAATAAGCCTGTTAGGGTTCGGGATGCTGTCTGGCAGTTTTCTACTTCGCTGACGCTAACGGCTTAGTCAACCTTGAGAGTTATCCACCTTTTCTGTGGATAAATCATTGAATATCATCTGACTAAACCACTTTTGTATCTTCTGGCAGACGTTGTAGTCTTAGTGAAATCTGGCGATTTCACCCTGAAATTTTAAAAACAAACACTTTAAATTCATATCGTTATGCGTGAAATCAGTACGGCGAACAGTGTGAATTGCAGGCGTATTTTCATCTGGATTTCCGCTTGAATGCTGTTTAGGCGATTTGATTTTCAGCTGGTTACTTTAGCTGCAACCGATCTGGCTGGAAGCGATTGAAGGCGGCAGTGACAAACTTGGATGATGAAATTAGTGGCGATTTCAGCCTGAAATTTCAACGCATGCCAGTTAATTTTCATACAGTTAGCGATGAAATTAGGCTGGCGAAGTGCCCGTTAAGGACGAAAAAAACCGCCCTGAGGCGGCATTTCGATTATTGATTAAGGTACTTGCTGAGTGTTTCGTTGATGACCCGATCCAACTCTTCCTGCAACTCTTTCGACTGACGGTTAAACTCGTAACTGAACATGCGGCCACGCGTCTTCTTACGTGCGTAACGGTCTTTGTCCGCAAAAGTCCACAATGGTGTAGCCACGACTTTATCTTTGGCGGGAGACTGAATCAGCGTCTGACTACCATTGCGCACCAGACGTAAAATACCGTTTTTCACTTCATCTTCAGCCAGACCATCACGCGCGCAAACAGAATCAACATCCATCCCGATGGTATCAATCAAAGCATCGACTGTCTGACCCGTCTCCTGCAACTTCTCATAAGCCTGCAGCAGCGTTTTATAATCGGGATAGGTCAACTCAGAGTGATTGGGGAAGAGTGTGACCAACTCCAGCGGAACGCTGGCAGCTTGCAGTGCGCGCGTCACCTTGGCCTGTGAGAGCCCTTCACTCTGTGCGATGTCTTTCTGCGAAAGGCCACTCTCTTTTAGCGACAACAAGCGCATGCCCACTTCACGCAGATTATGCTCACGAGCAGTCTGAATATCTTGCGCCAAACGACGCGCTTCTTCAGCAGAGATAGCCACTTCTGTGACCAGCACATCCAACCCGGTTTTGCAGTGTAGGGCTGCTGCACGGCGACGTGAACCGTCAAGAATTTCGATGCGGTCGCCACGCTGAACGCCAATGGCAGGGAAAAATTGCTGCAATTTGATAGTGCGAATAATATCGCGTAGCGATTCAGGCGTCAGACCAGACTGGTCGCGACCATTGGTCTCCATCACCACATAGGTTTTTTCTTCAATTTCTTTCGCCGCAATGTGCTCAAGCGTGAAGAGGGCACGTTTACCGGTCGAGAGGATAAACGTCTGAGAATGGCCTTCTGAAGCATCCTCAGTTTGCAAAGGTGTTTGGCTGAAGGTTCGGCCAATCGTGATTCGTTTTGCGCTCATAGTAACCTCAGTTCAGGCGGATAAATTCAATACGATCAAACACGGCTTTAGCGAAATCTTCCGCAGCCGAACGGGCATTCTTCAAGGCTTCGGTGCTGCCCACGTAGGTGGATGGGTTAGCGGAAATGACCGTATCAAACGACTCTCCGCAGCGCTCAAAGCCATCCAGACGGGGTAATGCGGCATCCAACATGTCGCCACCAAAGATCTCCTTCGCCAGGCTGTGACACAGCTTGTGGTCGGCTTTATTGGAGAGCTTAGACATAAAACCAATATTGCCCTGCAAGCGGCAGGTTGCGCCCGATTCCTCAATAATGCCAATCAGCTCTGGTAAACGAGTCAAATACTTCAGAGTAGAGTGGAAATCCACTTGTGCAGGTGGAACCGGCGTCATCAACAGATCAGAAGCGGCAATCGCGTTCTTAAGGAAGGCATCCAGATGCGGACCACTGTCGATGAAAATAAAGTCATAATCTTTCTTCAGTTTGGCCACAACGTTCTCATACAACACGGCATGGACGTTCTGATCCGGTAAATGCTCGCTGCAAAGCTCTTCCCAACGGGACGCAATGAAGGCATCGTCAATGGAAGCAGGCAGGACATCCACGCCTGGGATGATTGACGGAACAATAAATTCGTTCAGCAATTCCTCACGCCCGACATTTTGCAGCATCGCCTGAGCAGCGGTCGCTTCTACCAGCCCAACCGAGCGTTCGTGATTAAGGAACATGGTGGCGGAAGACTGTGGATCGAGGTCGATAACCAGAATTCGCAAGTCTTCATAGAGCAGATGCGGGTGGGCTCGCAAAGCATGAGCCAGCGACACGGTCGATACCGTTTTGGACACGCCGCCTTTCAAGTTACCCACAAATAGCGTGAACGCATCCTGATGGCGATCGCGATACTTAGGCACACCACGGTGATGGTAGATATCGATGATGTTTTGAATCGACATCGCATACTTGGTTGAACTGCCTGCCGCGCGCTTGTCGAACGGATATCCGTTTTCTTCCATCTCATTTACAGCGTAATCAACGCTCGCACGCGTTAATTTTGGCAATTTGGCTAACGCCGCTTTTGCGTAAACCTGATAAAACGTATTTTCCTGCAACTCTTCTTTCTGTGCCTGAATTTGTTCTGTCAGGCTCATCAGCATCTTTTCTGAACGTTGTGCGACCTTCAGAACTTGCTTCTCATCGTTAGCCATACTTGCTCCACACATGTAGGATTTATGACTTTATACCGAAATCCTGCACATGAGGCAAATCTATCTCATTTGATGAGGAACATTTAGTGTTGAGAAAATACGTTAGGTAAGAGCGAGTTAATGCAAACGTTCACTGTAATCAGTGAACGCATATTAACCAGTCCTCAGCAATTGGTGAAATTGTGATCTCCCTCAGCTTACGGAGGGTTGCAGACATTCACTGTAATCAGCAGTTCGGTATTAAGTGAATGAGAAGATAGCCCGCTAAAAGAGCAGGGCATTGCGGCTGAAATCGTGCATGCATTCACTGTGATCTGCACAACATTCACTATAACCAGTAAACATTCACTGTAATCTGTGTAAGGTTCACTGTAACCAGTAGTCAGATGCGAAAGATTCACTGTAATCAGTAAGTGCCTGTTGGCGTGACTTCACCGAGCCATCGTACGCAGTTCTTTAGCCCCCCACGTTAACCTCAAACGTTCACTGTAATCAGTAAGCGTCCCGCATCCTCTGTTCACCGCGAGAGATGAAAGATTCACTGTAATCAGTGAATACCCCACATTCTCATTCACGGTGAGATATAAACATTCACTGTAATCAGCAAAGCGGTACATTACCCGCTGACTGGAGATTCGTTGCATCAGTCAGTCCGGACACTTCATCTTAGAGTGTTCACTGTAATCAGTAACTCAAATCAACCGTCATAGAGAACGTTCACTGTAATCAGTACTCATTGGACGCAGCGCATTCTGTTCTTGGCCAGTAATGGATACACCTTCCGCAAACATTCACTGTAATCAGTAAAAATCCCACTCTGCAGGCGAGTAAAACATTCACTGTAATCAGCAGACTCTGCATGATGTTTGCCTGTCCGCGCGTGAGTGCATTCAAAGGCAGGTCCATCCGGGTGAGTTAACAACCACAACAGCGTTCACTGTAATCAGTAAATCTCAGCGTCTTAGCCACTGAAGTTGGCTCTCACAAGTGAGTGTGTTTTGTGTGAGTAAACCAGATATTGCGTTGAAGCATTCACTGTAATCAGTAAGCTGATATGCGCTTCATCCTCACCACGCAGAAACACATGGCAACAGACATTCACTGTAATCAGTAGAAAGCGCTTAATCACGTTGCAGCAACCATTCACTGTAATCAGTAAATGACTTACCCAGCACCACTGTAATGATCAGATTCAAGAAGCCGGAGGAGGGGAGGGAGCCAGAAGATTCACTGTAATCAGTGACAGCGTGACGTCCGCAAAGACCGTGATAAATACGTCGATGGAGGGCGGTGTAAAATGTTCACTGTAATCGGTACAAGGTTCTTACATTCACTGTAATCAGCTTAGGTGACGAACCCTGTCACTTTTACTGTTTACTTTTACAGGTAATTTACTGATTACAGTGAACGTCATAAGAAAGACGAATAAAAATCAATATAAACAATAAGTTGAATAAAAACGTTCACTGTAGTCAGCACACCGCTCTTTCAAGGGATTCACTGTAATCAGTAGACTGATATCGAGCCCTGTATGTTCACTGTAATCAGCAATCCACCTTACATGGAAATCTTAAGAGGGTGGAATAGCCACCTGGTAAGTACTCACTATCATTAATGGCTCTATAAATAGGCAAGCCATAGATGGACAGTATGGCGGCGTGTTCCGGGATAAGCGCGATCTACTGTTTACAGTGAATGTTGCTGATTACAGTGAATGAGGAAGGCAGTACTGATTACAGTGAACATAATGAAGAGAGCGAATGTCACTTTTGCTCAAAAAGTGACACTGCCACAGGGGACGTTCCGATTACAGTGAACGCAAAAATCAGTCTTCGAATTCGATTTCATCGAGAGAGTCGATGCTCTCAAGATTGCTCATTCCATCAAGTTTGGGCGTACGGCTATGAATGATGAAGAACACCGAACGACCGCGTTTAACTTCTGAGTAATCCAGATAGCCAATCTCTTTCAGCTGCTCCATTGCGCGTCTCACGACGTGGTTTTGCGTCGTAGTCTTAGAACCCAAATTCAAACGCATGCGTAAACGCGCTAGCGAGATAGGCGCCGGGTTCGTCGGCAGACTTTCCAGATAGGTGTAGAGTGCCTGGGCCGACTCTTTGCGTTTCAGCCGGGAAATAGCTCGCAGCTGCAACAGAACCTTGTGGTCAAAGTTATACAGCTCAAACAGCTTAGGATCGGCCTGGATACGTACCAGATCCTTTTCGCGATCGTAATACGCCGATTGCACAAGGTGGGTGTGGTACGCTTTGCCATTACCTTCAAAGGACAAGGTATTGGTCGCGATGCGTCGTAAAGAGGCATCTAAACGCTTCCGCAGCGCCGCAGACGAGTTAGCCGAAGGGATCCCGCACATTTTTACGAAATCGATAAACGGCAGTGTGACGGTATCGCCCTTTGAGGGATAACGCGAAAATGACTGAATAATGCCAGCCCAGGTTTTGAAATCATTATCCATATCCAGCCTCGCGCCGGTAATGGTAATCTTTTCATAACCTTCCGACTTAACCAGCGAGAGGTTCTTAAGCTCTTTGGTGGCGTCTGTTGAGGCCATCGCACCCGACTTGCCGCGTGCGGTAGATTTCAAGGTAGGAACGAACAGTCCCAGGCGCATCAAAGCGACCGGTTGTACGGTGTTATTTTTATTAGGGTGGAGCTGGATAACTTCACCGCTATTTTTTGTCACCGACAGAAAAGGTTCTAGTAACGCTTTGTTTTCACTCTCTTTATCTGCCATAGCCTGAGGTCTTCATTCTGTGGATGAAAAGGATCGATTTCTGATTACAGTGAACATTAACACTGTTTATAGTGAACATTCTACAGTCTATAGTGAATATTGTACTGACTACAGTGGGCGTTTATCTGATTATAGTGAACGCGATCACCTTCTCAGGCCTTGTGTGGTGCGGCTTGCGACGATCGGGGATCTCTTAGGATCTCTTTAAGATCTCTTTATGATCTTTAATAGAGATCTATTCACTGTATAACTGCATAACCCTATGATGAATCGACATCTGTGGGTCGAAACTGTCAAAACATGCCGCTTTTGAAAGCCACCCTCACTAACACAGATAAACATAAGTTCTGCGCGAGAAAGATCGTGCTGATTCTTTCAAGATGAACAACTTCCTCATTATTATTCATTTTTCATCAACCTTTGGCAGGCGTAAGGTGAAATTCAACATGACCCTATTAAACATTTAGGAAGGCATCTTATGACTGACAACGTCATCTCACGTAATCCGACTACGGGCGAAATCATCGCAACCTATCCGCTGCAGAGTGCCGCTGAGTTAGAAACTGCACTGCAACAGAGTGCTGCAGCCTTTGCACAGTGGCGTGCAACCACCATGGAGCAGCGCGTGATCGTGTTGCGTCAGTTAGCAGAGCAAATTCGCCAGCGTCAGGATCAGCTAGCGAAAACCGCGACTCTCGAAATGGGTAAACCTATCGCGCAAGCGCGCGCAGAAGTGCTGAAGTGCGCAAACTTGTGTGACTGGTATGCAGAACATGGCCCAGCGATACTGGCGGACAAGCCTTCGCTGGTGGAGAATCAGCAAGCCTGGCAATCTTTCCGTCCTTTAGGCGTCATCCTTGCCGTGATGCCATGGAACTTCCCTTACTGGCAGGTTCTGCGCGGTGCAGTCAGCATGCTGCTAGCGGGCAACACCTATGTGCTGAAGCATGCACCGAGCGTAATGGGCTCCGCTCACCTGATGACAGAACTGTTTGATGCGACCGATCTGCCCAAAGGTGGCTTCACGGTGATCAACGTGGATAACGACGGTGTGTCACAAGCGATTAAAGATCCACTGATCGCTGCCGTAGCGGTCACCGGTAGCGTAAGAGCGGGTGGGGCAATTGCGGCACAAGCCGGTGCTGTTTTGAAGAAAACCGTGCTTGAACTGGGCGGCGCAGATCCATTTATCGTGCTGGCGGATGCCGATCTGGACGCAGCAGTGGCGTCAGCGGTCGTAGGACGCTACCAGAACACCGGACAGGTATGTATGGCGGCCAAACGGTTCATCATCGAAGAGAGTGTCGCAGAAGCGTTTGAGGCGCGTTTTAGCGCTGCGGTTCAGGCACTGAAGATCGGCGATCCACTGAACGAAGAGACTTTCATTGGTCCAATGGCACGTTACGATCTGCGTGATGAGCTGGATAGCCAGGTGCAGGAAACCCTGAAACAAGGTGCCCGACTGGTTTTAGGCGGTCATAAGATCGAAGGTGAGGGTAACTATTATGCGCCAACGATCCTTGCCGATGTGACGCCGGAGATGACCGCGTTCCAGCAAGAGATCTTTGGTCCTGTTGCGGCAATCACTGTCGCTCGTGATGCGCAGCATGCGTTAGAACTGGCAAACAACAGCGAATTTGGCTTGAGTGCCACCGTGTGGACCGCAAACGAAAGCGTTGCCAATGACCTGGCGGAAAAACTGGAAACCGGTGCGGTATTTATTAACGGTAACGGTGCATCCGATCCACGTGTGGCAATCGGTGGAGTGAAGAAAAGTGGTTATGGCCGTGAGCTGTCCAGCTTCGGCGTGCACGAATTCTGTAATATCCAGACCGTCTGGAAAAACCGCCGCTAATCCCTTATGGGCGCGAACCTCGCGCCCATTTCCTCTGCATTGCCACTCTTCTGCTGTAAATTCCCCGTTAAAATTGTTGTGGGCCAGCTCAAAAAATCCGCCAATGGTATTATAAAGGTATTGTTAGTGGTGCTAGATTGGCCTCACCTACACTGGGGAGTCCTTTTTAATGAAAACAACAATCCCAAAATTATCGTTCATGATGTTTCTCGAGTGGTTTATCTGGGGAGCATGGTTTGTACCACTCTGGGCTTTTCTCAGCAAAAACGGCTTCTCGCCGGTTGAGATCGCCTGGTGCTACGCCTGTACCTCGATTGCCGCCATCCTGTCACCGATCCTGGTTGGATCGCTGGCAGACCGTTTCTTCCAGGCACAAAAGGTACTGTCGTTACTGATGATCGTCGGCTCGATTCTGATGTACTTCGCCGCCCAGCAAACCCACTTCAGTAGCTTCTTCCCACTGCTATTGTTGTATGCGCTCACTTACATGCCAACCATTGCGTTGACTAACAGTATCGCTTTTTCCCACGTGGGCGATGTAGAGCGAGATTACCCACGAGTACGCGTGATGGGGACGTTAGGCTGGATAGCTTCAGGCATCGCATGCGGTTTCTTACCTCCTCTGATGGGCTTTGGCGATATCTCCGCCAGTAACGTTCCGCTGCTGATCACTGCGGCCAGTTCGCTGGTACTAGGGATCTTTGCCTTGACGTTGCCCGCCACCGAACCCAAAAGCACCGGAAAATTCAGCCTGCGCGTGGCGCTGGGGCTTGATGCGCTACATCTGTTAAAAGATCGTAGCTTCCTGGTGTTCTTTGTCTGTTCCTTCCTGTTCAGTATGCCGCTGGCGTTTTACTACATCTTCGCTGAGGGCTATTTAACAGAGGTGGGCTTACCGCACGCCACCGGCTGGATGACACTTGGCCAGGTATCCGAAATCTTCTTCCTGCTGGCTCTGCCGTTCTTCATCAAACCCTACGGCATCGGCAAAGTCCTGTTGCTCGGCTTAACCACAGCGGCTTTACGCTACATCTTCTTCGTGTTTGGCGGCGATCAAAACATGTTGACCATGGGCATGCTGTTTATGGGCATCCTGTTGCACGGCGTCAGCTATGACTTTTACTTCATCACCGCCTACATTTACGTCGATAAAAAAGCGCCCGTTGCCATGCGCAATGCCGCTCAGGGCTTGATCACGCTCGCCTGTCAGGGGATTGGTAGCTTGTTGGGCTATCGCCTGGGAGGCTATCTGATGCAAGAGATGTTCGCTTATGACCAACCGCGCAACGGACAGACGTTTAACTGGGCGGGTATGTGGATGTTTGGCAGCGTGATGATCATCATTATCACTGTCGCCTTCATCGTACTGTTCCGTGACGGTAAAAAACGCAGTGACGAATTAACCTCCTTTGAACAATCAACCACCGCTGACAGCCATAAATAAGAGAAGCAATTATGACGATGACACTCCAGGAAAAACGGATTTTAGGCGCGTTTTACGGTCAGGCGCTGGGCGATGCCATGGGTATGCCCTCAGAATTATGGCCGCGTAGCCGTGTTAAGCAGCATTTTGGCTGGATTGATCGCTTCCTGCCGGGGCCAGCAGAAAACAATGCCGCCTGCTATTTCGGTCAGGCGGCCTTTACGGATGATACGTCGATGGCACTGGCGCTGGCCGATGCCATCATGACGCATCACGGTGAAATCGACGCGGAAACCATTGGCGCCAATATTTTGCGTTGGGCAGAAGACTTTGATGCCTTCAATAAAAACGTGCTGGGGCCAACCTCAAAGATCGCGCTCAATGCTTTGAAAAACGGCGTCCCCGTGGCTCAGTTGGACAATAACGGCATGACCAATGGTGCGGCAATGCGCGTTTCACCTCTTGGCTGTCTGCTGCCTGCGCGTGACCTCAGTGCCTTTATTGATGCCGTCGCACTGGCATCCAGTCCCACGCACAAATCTGATGTTGCCATCGCCGGGGCGACAGTGATTGCCTGGGCGGTTTCACGCGCCATTGATGGGGCCAACTGGACAATGATCCGCGATGAGCTGCCATCAATTGCGCGCGCAGCACAGGAAAAACGCGTTACCACCTTTAGCGCATCCATGGCTGCGCGTGTTGAGCTAGCCTTGTCGGTGGTGGCGCAGGGACGGGGTGTGGAATCGACCATGCAACAGATATATGACCTGGTCGGCACGGGAACCAGCACCATCGAATCGGTGCCCGCAGCTATTGCCATGGTTGAACTGGCCGCCACTGACCCCAATCGTTGCGCGATCCTCTGCGCCAATTTAGGGGGCGATACCGATACCATTGGCGCGATGGCGGTAGCGATCTGCGGTGCGCTTCACGGTATCGACGACATCGATGCCGATCTCAAAGCACAACTGGATGCGGCGAACGCACTGGATTTCACGCGCTACAGCAGCGCCTTTATCCGTTTTCGCCAGCAGCGTGAGGCCGCTTATGCTGACGCCTGATGACCTGAATCGGCTGCAAGCGCGATTGCCGGTGTGCGTGATTGGTGCCGCGGTTGTCGATGTGATTGCCGATGCCTATTCCTTACCCCATCGGGGAAGTGACATTGAACTCCACCAGCAGGGCGTCAATGTGGGAGGGTGCGCACTGAATGTGGCGATCGCACTGCATCGTCTCGGGATCCCATCATTCAACGCACTGCCGCTGGGTAACGGAACCTGGGCCAGCATTGTGCGGCAAAAGCTGACGGAATATGGCATTGAAAGCGTACTGGAAGCGCCCAACGGTGATAACGGCTGGTGCCTGGCGCTGGTGGAGCCGGACGGTGAGCGCACGTTTCTCTCCGTTAGTGGCGTGGAAAATCTATGGGATGCGGAACTGCTGCGCGCGGTGCCGCAGCCGCAAGATCGCTGGATCTATCTTTCCGGCTATCAGCTCACCAGTAAAAGCGGCAATGTCCTGATCGATTGGCTTGAGCAGCAGGATCAAAGCTATCAGCTGCTGGTGGACTTCGGGCCGCGTCTGGCGGATATCGGCGATGCGCAATTTGACCGCATCATGGCGCGAAAACCACTGATTACAGTGAACAGACAGGAAGCGGAATTGCTGTGGCGTGAGCGTTTGAACCAAACCGCCCCCTTTGATGCCAGGCAGTTAATGGCGCAATGGCAAGCGCATTTTGATGGTGCGATAGTGGTGCGTCTGGACAGTGAAGGTGCGGGTTTTGCCGATGTACATGCCCAGGGATGGGTGCCCGCGCTGGCCACGAAGGTGGTCGATACCATCGGCGCGGGCGACAGCCATGCCGGGGCACTGCTGGCAGGGTTAGCTTCTGGTTGGTCGCTGGCGGAGAGTGTTGCGCTGGGTAATGCCGTGGCTTCTTATGTGGTTTCGCAGCGCGGGGGGGATTGCGCGCCGGATCGCAATGCGTTGCAGACTTACTGGCGGCAAAGAATCACTCAGCAATAAACACGTACATATCACTGCGGCAGTAACTGATACTGTATTCCAGCGGATTGCCTTGTGCGTCGAGTGCCAGTTGCTTAATCACCAGCACCGGCACATTGTCGGGCAGGGCAATTTGCATTTTAAGGGCTTCATCAGGCATGCGGGCACTCACTCTGCTTTGGGACTTAACCGGCAGGATGTGTTGTTTGTTGAAGTAGTCATACAACGAAATGCCAATCTCATCGGCGTCTGCGATAAAGCGTGCAGGCACCCAAGACTCTTCCACCGAAACCGCTTGCTGATCGACATAGCGAATGCGTTTGAGCTGGTATACATCGCTGCCTTTGTCTAATCCCAGCTTCTCACCAATCTCCGCACTGCACTGAATTTTACTTTTGTTAATCCAGACGGTATCCGGCTTTTTACCGCGTAGCACCGCCTGCTGCGACAAGCCTTTTGGCTCTTTCAGCGAATATTCAAACTGGCTGCAGATCTGCGTGCCGTAACCGCGAGAGCGAAATACCACACCCTCCTTTTCCAACTCATCCATGGCTTTGCGCACGGTAATGCGTGAGATGTTGAGCGACTGACTGAAATCGCGCTCGCTGGGCAGAATTTCTTCATTCACCAGCGTGCCATCGCGCACTGCATCTTTGATTGCCACGGCAAAACGCTTATACAGCGGCGTACGGCTCTCTTCCGCCAGCGTGTGGGTGAGCCGCGAAAACAGGGTAGCGTGATCGGTCATAGCAGACAGTGACACTCAATGAGATAGGCAATCGGTGGGGTTATGATACTGAATTTTCCCCCCATTGAAGTAGTGCATTCTGTTGTAGCGGCGGCCTTTTGGCCGCCTGTGATATCTTACCTTTCACTCAGCGCTCATCAAAAGGTACGCCACCTTTAGCTTTATGATGTTTTGGCGTTTCAATGATCGATACCGTCACGGAGTTGGCATCAATCTCGAACGATTCCGCCACTGCAACGGTTACTGCTTTTAATAACTTCTTCTTCTGCTCAACTGTGCGACCTTCCGCAGCATAAACAACGATTTCTGGCATATCCGTGTCTCCTTTGAGGGTTCAGATTCGGGTTTCAGCATAACCCAGCCAGGGCCGCTCACGCAGCGACAATTTGTCATAACCTCTCTCAAACCGTTTATCCCTGCAGGGGATCTGTGTTTAAATGTGTATTGTTATGTTATAACGTAAACACTCTGGGTTTTTAACGTGTAATTTTTCGGAAATCATAATGAAATCAATGAAAAAATTGCTGATCGCTACGGCGCTCGGCCTGGCTTCGTGCGCCTCATTGGCGGCGCCCCATCAGGAAAACACGGTGCGCATTGCCGCACCGTTTGAGATTAAAGGCGCAGATCCGGCGTTGTCGGGCGACATCCTTTTGCGTATGGATGTGGTCGAAACGCTGGTGGAAGTGGATGCACACGCTGAGCCGATCCCCGCGTTGGCTGCGAGCTGGCAGGTATCCGATGACGGATTGCGCTGGCAATTCGTATTGCGCGATAACGTGCGCTTTCATGATGGCTCACCGCTGAATGCGCAAGCCGTGGTGAAATCACTGAATACCGCGCGCAGCAAAGCGGGCTTATTAGATAAAACGCCAATCAGTGATATCAGCGGGGAAGGGCAGGTGGTGACCATCAGGCTGCGTGAGCCGTTTACCCCGTTACTCTCGGTGTTGGCGGAGAGCCGTTCGCAAATTCTGGCGTTATCCAGTTGGGACCAACAGGGCAACATCACGCAAATTATCGGCTCAGGTCCCTTTATGCTGACGGGCTTCCAGCCGCCGCAGTCGCTGGCGGTAAAACGTTTTGAAGATTACTGGGGCAAAAAACCGCAGATCGCGGCTGCCAGTTATCTCTCATCCGGACGCGCAGAAACGCGTGCACTGTTAGCGGAAAGTGGTGATGCCGATTATGTTTTCAATCTCGATGCAGCCAGTCGTCAGCGGCTGGCGCGTAAGCCTACGCTGCAAATACCCGCGATTCCTGTTCCCCGCACGTTGATGTTGAAACTCAATCTTGGCGACCCACTGTTGGCTGAACTCCCCGTGCGCGAGGCGATCAGCATGGCTATCGATCGCAACGCAATGGCAATGGCGGTGTTGCGTTACCCTGGAGCTGCCACACAACTGTTTCCACAGAATATGGGGGAGTGGCACAACGCGGCATTGCAGCCGTTGCAGTATCAACCCGAAGGGGCGGCGCAACATTTAAAACAAGCGGGCTGGCAGGCCGGTTCTGATGGTGTATTAACGCGCAACGGCCAACGTCTGAGCGTCACGCTACTGACGTTCCCGGATCGCCCCGAGCTGCCATTAATGGCCATGGTCATCCAGCAGCAGCTGCGCAAAGTCGGCATTGAGGTGAAGATCAACTCGACCAACGCCAGCGAAATTCCGGCTCAACACCACAGCGGGCAACTGCAAATGGCGCTGTTCTCACGCAATTTTGCACTGACGCCTGACCCAACCGGCACATTGCTGCAGGATTACGCGGAAAACGGCGGTGACTGGGGCGCAATGAACTGGCATCCCACTGGCTTCAGTGCCGCACTCCACACGCTGACCCAATCAACGGACTTAGCCGCACGCGCACAGGCACGCGTACTGATCACCACAGCGCTGCAACAGGAACTTCCGGTCATACCCATTGCCTGGTATCAGCAATCGGCAGCTATTAACAGCCAGCTAAAAGACGTCGCACTCGATCCTTTTGAGCGTCACTTTGGCCTGCGCAACATGCACTGGGAGCCGTGATGATCAAACAACTGAGCTGGCGACTGATGCAGGCGCTGTTTGTGATGCTGTCGGTGGGATTGCTGACCTGGTTTCTGGTGCGGGCGCTGCCGGGCGATATGGCGTGGCGTATTGCCAGCGGACGCTACGGCTATGACCGGGTTGATGCCGATGCGGTGGCGCGCGTGCAGCAAGAGTTAAGCGGCGCAACCGATCACGCGAGTGCTCTGCTGCAGTGGCTATTCGATCTGCTGCAATTCAATTTTGGTCGTTCTCTGGTTTCAGGTGAACCGGTGATGGATGAATTGCGCTGGCAGCTAAGCCAGACACTGGCACTGGCGGGATGTTCGCTGCTGCTGGCACTGATCCTCACGCTGCCATTGGGTATTTGGGCCGGTTGCCACGCCAATGGCAAGCTTGATCGTCTGCTGTTTTGGCTGACATCGCTGCTGAAATCTGTGCCGCATTTCGCCCTTGGCATGCTGCTGATTGTGGTGTTTGCGTTGCAACTGGATTGGCTGCCCAGCGCCGGACACGGCGAGCTGCGTCATTTCCTGCTACCCGCGTTGACGCTGGCGCTATCGTTGACTGCCGTCGGTGTGCGCGTGGTGCGTGAGGCGACTTTCCAGGTGGTGAATGCTGATTATTATCGCTGGGGGGCACAAAAAGGCTTACCGCCTGTCGCCTTGTTGCGTCGTCACGGGTTACGCAATCTCGGCACGCCGGTCCTCATCTGGTTTGGCATGCAGTTTGTCTGGCTGGTTGAGGGCGTGGTGGTGGTGGAAACCCTGTTT
>NZ_BBOC01000020.1:0-65784 GCF_001485335.1 Type-D symbiont of Plautia stali
TCGTCAGAAATTTATGCGGATTACGCTGCCCTCGCTGCGTCCGGAGCTGCGTATTGCGTTGCTGTTGACGGTGATTGCCAGCCTCAAGGCTTTCGACCTGGTCTACGTGATGACGCAAGGCGGGCCTGGAACCTCAACCATGGTGACCAACATCTTTATGTATAAGCAGGGCTTCGACCTGCACTACTTTGGTTATGCCTCCGCGGTGGCGGTGTTCAGCATGTTGATTGTATTGATGATCAACGCATTAATTCACTTTGCCATTCGGGAGAGACACTGATGCGTGGCACGCCAATAGCCTCTCGCGCGCTGATCTGGATTGTCGCGCTGATGACCATCCTGCCGTTTTTGATGGCGCTGATGACCTCATTCAAAACCCAGATTGAGCTGTTTCAGGGCGTGTTTACGCTGCCCTCGTCGCTGAACTTCAAAAACTATGTCACTGCCTGGCAGCAGGGGCACTTCAACGTCTACTTTATGAACTCGGTGCTGGTGGTGATTCCGGTGGTGATCAGCAGTATTCTGCTCGGTATTCTGGCGGGATTCGGTTTTGCCTGGTTGAAGATCCCCGGCAAGAAAGTGGTCGCAGCGATGCTGGGGCTGGGCATGGTGCTGCCGAGTGAAGCCTTTATTATTCCGCTGTATCACGAATTGCGCTGGATGGGGTTGACCAACACCTATCTGGCGCTGATCCTGCCGCAAATTGCGCTGTCGCTGCCGTTTACCACCTTGATGATTGCCACCGCACTGCAGCAAGTGCCGCGAGAACTGGTGGAAGCTTCGGTGATGGATGGCGCATCGCGCCGCAAAATTCTATGGGGCATTCTGGTACCCGCTATCTGGCCCACGCTCTCTACGCTCGCACTGCTGCTGTTTATCTGGACGTGGAACGAATTTCTTATCCCGCTGATTCTGGTCAACAAAGATGAGCTACGCACCTTGCCCATCGGCATGATGTTCTTCCAGAACAAAAACACCATCGACATTCCGGTGCTGATGGCAGGCGCGATGATCGTGATTATGCCGCTGGTGGCGGTGTTCCTGGTGTTCCAGCGCAAGTTTATTAGCGGTGTGACAGAAGGGGCAGTGAAGTAGTTGGGCGTTCAGAATATTCATCATTGCCAAGGGCGGCCTTCAGGCCGCCCGTAACCGACATTACCGTAGCGGCGCGACTCATCGCGCATTTGAACGTTACAACGCAGCCGCTATCGCCACGCCCAGCGCTTCCGTTGAGGCGCTGCCGCCGAGATCGCGTGTCAGGCTATTGCCCGCAGCCAGCGTGCGCTCAATCGCATCCAGCACTGCGGCACCCGCTTCAGCGTAACCCAGATGTTCCAGCATCATCGCGCCACACCAAATCTGTCCAATCGGGTTGGCCACGCCTTTACCCGCGATATCGGGCGCAGAACCGTGCACCGGTTCAAACAGGCTGGGGAACTTGCCCTCCGGGTTGATATTGGCCGAAGGTGCAATCCCGATGGTACCCGTACAGGCGGGGCCGAGGTCTGACAGGATATCGCCAAACAGGTTGCTGGCGACCACCACATCAAACCAGTCAGGATGCAGCACGAAGTTCGCGGTCAAAATATCGATATGATATTTATCGACTTTCACTTCCGGGTAGCTCGGTGCCATCGCTTCAACACGGCTGTCCCAGTAGGGCATGGTGATAGCAATACCGTTGGATTTGGTGGCCGATGTCAGGTGTTTTTTCGGGCGCTTTTGCGCTAACTCGTAAGCAAATTTCAGAATACGATCGACGCCAGTGCGCGTCATGACTGTCTCCTGAATCACCACTTCACGCTCGGTGCCGGGGAACATGGTGCCGCCCACGGACGAGTACTCGCCCTCGGTGTTTTCGCGTACTACGTAGAAATCGATATCGCCCGGCTGGCGGTTTGCCAGCGGTGCTTTCACGCCTGGCATCAAACGCACAGGGCGCAGGTTGACGTACTGATCGAACTCGCGACGGAACTGCAACAGCGATCCCCACAGTGACACATGATCGGGCACCACATCCGGCCAGCCCACGGCGCCAAAATAGATGGCATCGAACTGGCTTAAGGTGGCGAACCAATCATCTGGCAGCATTTTACCGTGCTGCTGCCAGTATTCGGCGCTGGCAAAGTCAAACCACTGCCACTCCAGTGAAATATTGAATTTCTTCGCCGCTGCATCCATCACACGGATGCCTTCAGGCATCACTTCTTTGCCAATGCCATCGCCAGGGATGACGGCGATTTTATAGGTTTTGCCGCTCATAGGGTCTCTCGCAGGTTGCTGTTGATGTTCTGAACGCAGTATAACCATGCATCACTGGGAAATAATTAGCCTGAGCGGCAAGCCAATGTTGAATAAAAGTAGAGAATCGCGCACTTCAACCGACGATCTGGCCTTCTTTGTCCGGGTGGCAACGCTGGAGAGCCTAACCGCTGCCGCGCGGGAACTAGGCCTGTCGCTGCCTGCAGTCAGTAAACGCCTGAGCCAACTGGAACAGCGGCTGGGCGTTCAACTGCTGCGGCGCACTACGCGACGGCTGGAGCTGACCGCCGAGGGCAAGCGCTATCTGGAAGGGGCACGACCGTTGCTGGATCAGCTGGCAGAGCTGGAAGAAGCGGTCAGCAGTCAGACTGCGGTGCTGCGCGGTTCGCTCAACATCAACGCCTCGTTCGGCTTTGGCCGACGCCACGTGGCGCCTTGCGTCTCACGTTTTGCCGCGCTGCATCCTGAAGTCTCCTTATCCCTGCAACTCAGCAGCCAGCCACTCAATTTTCTTGATGCGCACATTGATATCGATATCCGCATTGGCGAGCCGCCCGATGCACGGCTGATGGCGCGTAAGTTGCGCACCAATCCGCGCGTGTTATGCTGCGCGCCCATCTACGCCGAACGCTATGGGCTGCCTGAGAATATTGCTGCTCTGTCACAACACAACTGTATTTTACTGCGTCAGTATGAGAGTGATTTTGCCCTGTGGCGCTTGAGCAACGGCGAGCAGCAGTTGACGCAAAAGGTGCACGGCAGTCTGATCACCAACGATGGTGAGGTGGCGGTGCAACTGGCGATGGATGGACACGGTATTCTGCTGCGTTCCTGGTGGGACGCTCAGCACAGCATTGAGCGCGGGGAACTGCTGCATGTGCTGCCTGAATGGAGCGCGGTGGACGGTGATATTTTTGCCGTGTGGCAGCCACAGCGCCAGTTGCCCGCTCGCATTAGCGCCTTTGTCGACTTTTTGCAGTCCGCGCTGAAATAGTTAAGCTGATTTTGATTATTTATAATCATCATTGACTGTTTGTGAGCATGATCAAACAAATATTACTTCATTTAGCCTATAAATTGCCCTGCTTGTGCGTGAATTCATTCTGATGTGAGTGAAATGAATCACAAAATAAAGCAGGGGGTGGCCAGGGTGCAAAGACACTATACCCAAAATAATTCGAGCTTCAGGAAGGCGGCAAGTGCATGAATCCTCAGGAGCTTACTGAAGTAAGTGACTGAGGTGAATGCACGTAGCCAACGCACCTGCAGCTTGAAGTATGAAGGGTATAAAATAACAAAGTTGGCGACCTCATTAACGGCATGCGTTAAGCCCAGCGCCTGCCACGACCCTACGTTATCGATGAGGCTAAAATGAAACAATTCTCTGCAGAAGGGATGATGATTATTGTCGGGATTGTCATCGCGTACATTCTGTTTACCACCTGGCTGACCTGGCGTCTGCGCAGTAAAAACAGCGGCGACTTTATGGCGGGATCCAACGTGATGCCGGCTTTTGTGGTGGGCGTAATGCTGATGTCAGAATATATCGGCGCGAAATCCACGATCGGTACGGCGCAAGCCGCTTTTGAAGACGGTTTTGCCGCGTCCTGGTCCGTGATTGGTGCCGCTATTGGCTTCCCGCTGTTTGGTTTCCTGCTGGTGAAGCGCATTTACAACACCGGAAAAATCACCATTTCAGGCGCGATTGCTGAGCGTTACGGCAACTCAACCAAAAATATCATCTCGATCATTATGATCTACGCGCTGCTGCTGGTGAATGTCGGTAACTATGTGAGTGGTGCGGCGGCGATCTCCACGGTGTTAAACCTGGATCTCACCACGGCGGCGGTGATCACCGCGATCGTCAGTACCTTCTATTTTATGTTTGGCGGCATGAAGGGCATTGCCTGGGTCACGCTGCTGCACAGCGGATTAAAATATATCGGCATCCTGATTATTCTCGGTGTGGCGCTGCACATGACCGGCGGTGTGAAGCCGATGATCAAGGAGATGCCGCACTTCTACTGGACCTGGGATGGCAATGTCGGTGCCAGCACTATCTTCGCGTGGATGATTGGCACTATCGGCTCGATCTTCTGCACCCAGTTCGTGATTCAGGCGATTGCCTCCACCAAAAGCGCGGAGTCTGCGAAACGCGCCACCTGGGTCGCCTTCTTCTTCTGTATGCCGATTGCCATCGCCATTGCACTGATCGGCGTGGCGGCTAAGTACCTGCATCCGGATATTAAGAGCCTCTATGCGCTGCCGGTGTTCCTGCAGGATATGAGCCCATGGCTGGCAGGGATTGTGACGACCTCGCTGGTGGCATCAATCTTTGTCAGCGTGAGCACCGTGGCGTTAGCGATTGCCTCGCTGGTGGTGAAAGATTTCTACGTGCCTTACCGCAACCCTACGCCAGAACGTGAGTTCCGTATGACACGCTGGTTATCGCTGCTGATTGGTTTCTTACCGCTGATCTTTGTGCTGTTTGTGCCGGAAGTATTGAAGTTGTCCTTCTTTACTCGCGCGATTCGCCTGTCGATCTCGGTTGTCGCCATTATCGCTTTCTACCTGCCGTTCTATAAAAGCACGCGCGGTGCCAATGCGGGCCTGATTGGTGCCTGCGTGGTGACTTCGGTCTGGTACCTGCTGGGCGATCCGTTCGGCATCAATAACATGTACGTTGCGCTGATTACGCCTGCGGTGATCATGGTGATTGACCGTTTGATCCCCTCGCGTCAGACGCTTGAGAAAAAAGCCCCAAAATCGTCAATGCAAAACAGTGGAGCCTGATATGACCGATTCAACGATTACCGTAGAACGTAACGGTAACCTTCATCCACACGCCCAGGATGCACAGCAGCTGACGGCCATGCTGCCTTCGGTCTGTCCGCAGAACCATGCTGCGAATTTGCTGCCCCTGCCGAACGGCGATCTGCTGTGCGTCTGGTTTGGTGGCACTCAGGAGGGGATCGCGGATATTTCGGTGTGGTGCTCGCGTCTGGAGAAGGGCAGTACGCAGTGGAGCGAAGCAGAAAAACTCTCTGATGATTCCACCCGTTCGGAGCAAAATCCGGTGCTGTTCCTCGATCCCGATCAGGTGCTGTGGCTGCTTTGGACTGCCCAGAAGTCGGGTAATCAGGACACTGCCATTGTGCGTTATCGTCAGTCTCGCGATTTTGGCCGCAGCTGGAGTGCCATTGAAACGCTGCTCGATCAGCCAGGCACCTTTATTCGCCAGCCGATTGTGGTGCTGCCGAATGGCAACTGGTTGCTGCCGGTGTTTTATTGCCGCACCCAGCCGGGCGTGAAGTGGGTAGGGAATGACGATATCAGCGCGGTGAAGATCTCCAGTGATAAAGGGAAAAGCTGGCGTGATGTCGCGGTGTCGGAGAGTCTGGGCTGTGTACACATGAATATCACATTGTTGCAGGATGGCAGCCTGTTAGCGCTGTATCGCAGCCGTTGGGCAGATTTTATCTACCAAAGCCGCTCCGTTGACGGCGGGGAGAGCTGGAGTGCGCCGTTGGCGACTGAACTGCCTAATAACAACTCTTCGATTCAGGTCACCACGCTGAACAACGGTCATCTGGCACTGGTGTTCAATGCCATGAGTGCCAAAGATGCCAGCGAGCGCCGTCTGTCGTTGTACGATGAAATTGAAGACGAGGATGACGATGTGGCGGTGGCGGCGGAACCGGTGGTGCACACCGGGCGCACGGCATTTTGGGGTGCGCCGCGCGCACCGATGACGCTGGCGATCTCTACCGATGGCGGTAAAAGCTGGCCGTGGCAGCGCAACCTCGACGAGGGGGATGGCTACTGCATGACCAATAACTCACAGCAGAAGCTGAACCGCGAGTTCTCCTACCCCAGCATCAAGCAGAGCGAAGACGGTGCGCTGCACATCGCCTATACCTATTTCCGTCAGGCGATTAAATATGTGCGCGTCAACGAAGCATGGGTGAGGGGATAAGCATGAGTCGACACGCGCTGGTTACCGGTGTCAGTTCCGGCATCGGCGCGGCGATTGCCGATCACCTGCTGGCGCAAGGCTGGCAGGTGACGGGTTTCAGCCGCACGCTGGTGAAAAAAGATCACCCCGCCTTTACCTCGGTGAGCGTCGATCTGTTTGATGCCAACCTGCTGAAACAGGCGTTGGCCGCACTGCCGAAGGTCAACGCACTGGTGCATGCGGCGGGGATGATGGCGGCGGCACCGCTTGGCGATCTGGATGAAGAGCAGAGTGCTCGCTTGTGGTATCTGCATGTGCAGGTGGCGCAAATCATGGCGAATGCCTTGCAGCCACAGATGACACAGGGCGATCGTATTGTGCTGATCGGCAGTCGAACGTCACGCGGTGCAGCCAATCGCAGTCAGTATGTCAGTACCAAAGCGGCGATGGTGGGAATGGCACGCAGCTGGGCGGCAGAGCTAGCGCCGCAAGGTATTACAGTGAATGTGATTGCGCCGGGCGCCACCGAAACGCCGATGCTGCTGCAACCGGGGCGCGCCAGCTCACCGCCCAAGCTGCCGCCGATGGGGCGCTATATCAAACCAGAAGAGGTCGCTGTACTGGCAGGCTTTGTGCTGTCGCCGGCTGCTGACGCCATCACCGGGCAGGAGCTGGTGATTTGTGGGGGGGCGTCGTTGTAACTATTGTTCATAGATGCGGGTGTTCGTAGGGGCGGCCTCCAGGCCTGACGATAACGCTGTCTGGAGCCGCAGTTACAATGCTAATCCATTTCTTATTGCGGCCACGTCCACCTGCCACAACTTCAATTTGTTATACAGCGCCGTGCGGGAAATCCCCAGCAGCTGCGCGGACTGGCGCAGATTGCCTTTGTGTTCACTCACTACCTGCAACACATGCTGGCGCTCTTTATCCTGCAATGACGTCAATGTACTGGTGTCGGTCACTGAAGCCCGTCGCGTCATCTCCTCGGGCAAATCTTGCCTGCCGATCTCCAGCCCTTCACACAGGTTCACCATACGCTCGACCAGATTCTCCAATTCACGCACGTTGCCCGGCCAGTGCCACGCCTGCAAACAGCTCATCGCTTCAGGCGACATTTGGGGGGCAATGCGTTTCAGCCGGGTACAGAGCGCGACAATAAAGGTATTCACCAATCCTGGAATATCCTCCTGACGCTGGCGCAGTGGCGGTATCTCCAGCGAAATAACGTTAAGGCGGTAGTAGAGATCGCGACGAAAGGCGCCTTTCTCCACGGCATCAAGCAGATTGCAGTGCGTGGCGGCGATGATGCGCACGTTCACTTTCAGCGGATGTGCCGCGCCGATACGCACCACTTCACTCTCCTGTAAGACGCGCAGCAAACTGGTTTGTGCCTCTAACGGCATCTCGGCAATCTCATCGAGAAACAGCGTACCGCCCTCTGCCAGTTCGAATTTACCGGCCGAGCCACCGCGCCGCGAGCCGGTAAATGCGCCATCGACATACCCAAATAGCTCACTCTGGACCAGATCACGCGGTAGCGCGCCGCAGTTGAGCGCGATAAACGGTTCCTGATGACGCGGGCTGGCATTGTGAATCGCCTGGGCAAACAACTCTTTACCGGTACCGCTCTCACCGCTTAATAGCACGGTGCTGTCAGTGCGGCTGCTGGCACGCGCTTTCTGAATCGCCTGCTGCACAAGCGGGGCGTGGCCGCGAATCATCTCGAAGGTGTAGCTGGCGCTGGCCCCCATCACCCGGCGCGTGATCGCGCGGATACGCTGGTTCTCACGCAGAGAGAGCACGCGGCCACCATCGGGCGCGGGCATAAGGGAAATCAGGCAGGAGAGGGGCTGGATGCCATCCGGGATGAACTGCAGTTCGCGGTCGTTGCAAAACGGCATGGTGAGTAGCGATCCACCCTGCGGCTGCAGCAGGACATCGATCGGCCCGGCATCGGGATCGAGGCCGCTGAATATCTGCCGTGCGTAGCGATTCAGGGTTTTAATGCGACCGTGGCGATCGCAGACGATCACGCCCTCATTCAAGGTTTCGAGAATCGACTGCTGCTCGGCCAGTAAACGCCGCAGCGTCAGTTGCTGTCCCACTGCTTCCGCAGCGGCTTGTACGGTACCCAGCGTGTGGGTATTGAAGTTATCCGGGGTAGCGGTCAGTGTCAGCACGCCTAGCATTTGACCGCTTGCGTCACGTACCGGTGCGGCGGCGCATTGAAAGTGGCGATTGCGTAGATCGATCTTCCAGTTCTCCCCGCTCAGCACATATACCAGGCGTTGCTCGATTAGGCAGCGTGCCGTGCAATTGGTGCCGAGCACCTCTTCACTCAGGATGCTGCCAACAGGTGTCAGGTCGGAGCCGCAGAAATGCAGTGTGACACCCTGTGCATCAGTGAGATTGATATGGCCGTCCGGGTTGTAAGCCAGCAGGTTCTCCATCACGTTGCGTGCCACCAGGATCAGCTCGGCATTGTGTTCCAGGATCGCCGCCAGCTCCTCGGCGGGCGGAGAGGTATAAACAAAGGTCGTGGGGTCGATGGCACGCTGCTGCGAGCGCTGCCAGGAGTGCAAAATGCTTCGCCGCATCCAGCGTGGCTGCTCACCTCGTTCAAAACTGTGCCAACCCTGCCACAGCAACGTATCCCATTCGCCCACCTCCGCACTGTTGGGCAGGCTGAAGATGGGGTCGCTTTCATCTTTAAAGGGTAAACGCTCAATGGTACGCATCAGACACTCCTGCTGGCGGTGGAATGTCCATTTTATTGACATGCAAAGTTGACATGTAAATTTTATTGCCAGTTTGTGAGCCAACGCTGTGTTCTGCCTCACAAAATCGCTGCGATACAGGTTGGCATTGGCTTTGCAATGTCTTGATGACATCGCAAGGCCCGATTGGGTATATCCAGAAACCTAAGGAATGAACCATGACATATCATCTTGACCCTGTGCGCGTTGGCCTGATTGGTGCGGGCCGCATGGGCAGCTTCCATGCCGAAAACCTCGCGTATCGTGTACCGGGCGCTATCCTGGCTGCCGTAGCCGATCCGCTGCCGGGTGCCGCAGAGAAACTGGCCAGCAAATTAGGTGTGACCAAAGCCTATAGCGATTTGCATGCGCTACTGCAGGATCCTGAGATAGATGCCATTGCCATCGCGGCACCGGCGCGGACGCACGCCGAGTGGGTGATCGCCGCGGCCAATGCGGGCAAGCATGTGTTCTGTGAAAAACCGATGGCGGTGACGCTGGATGAAGCGGATCGCGCGATTGCGGCGGCCAAAAGCGCGGGCGTCGTGTTACAGGTGGGGTTCAACCGCCGCTTTGATTCCGGCTTTGCGGTAGCCATCGCGGCAGTGAAAGCCGGCGAAAACGGCACCACGCAGTTGAGCCGTTCGGTCACGCGCGATCCGAAGCTGCACGATCCTGCCCCGATCCCGCAGTGGACTATTTTCCTGGAAACCCTGATCCACGATTTCGATACGCTGCTGCACTTTAACCACGGCGCGAAGCCGGTCGAAGTGTACGCAATCGCTGATGCGCTGGTGCGCCCAGACTTCAAAGACAAAGGGCTGTTAGATACCTCCGTGGTGACGATTCGTTTCGACAACGGTGCGATTGCCATTGCCGAAGCCAATTTCCAGGCGGTGTACGGCTACGATGTGCGCGGTGAAGTATTTGGCAGCAAAGGCATGTTGCAGGCCGGCCATATCAACGCCAACCACTGCGTGCGCTACCACGCCGACGGTATTGCCATCGATACCTCGAGAATGGATTCCGATCTGCTGCGTGAAGCCTATGTAGCGGAGATGGCCGAGTTCGCACGCTGTATTCGCACCGGCGAAACACCACGCGCCACCGGCGAAGATGCGCGCAATGCGCTGGCGATTGCGCTGGCCTGTATCGAGTCCGTCAAACAGAACCTGCCTGTTACCTTAGGAGCGCGCTAATGGCGACCTATCAACTCTCTGTCTGTGCCGAAATGGTGTTTCTCGATCTGCCATTTATCGAGCGTGTAAAACGCATTCATGAGCTTGGATTTGGCGTCGAAATTTGGGGTTGGGCCAACAAGGACATTGATGCGCTGGTGGCGACAGGGGCGCGCTTCACCTCTATGACCGGCTACCTCACCGGTAACCTGACCGATGACAGCGAGATTCAGCAGTTGCTGCAGAGCGCAGAAGCCTCGCTGGCTGTGGCTGAGCGGCTTAATTGCCCTGGACTGAACCTGCATGGCACCGGGCTGGATGACAAAGGTTTACCGGTGAAACCCGTGGAGATTGTCACGGGGGAGATGTGGCTTAAAGCCGTCGAGACGCTGCGCAAAGTGGCACAGCTGGGCGAGCGCGCAGGACGCGTATTCACGCTGGAAAACCTGAATCTGCCTGTTGATCATCCCGGCACGCCGTTTGCGCTGGCCGCCGACACGCGTGCGCTGGTGGAAGCCGTCAACAGTCCGGCGCTAAAAATGAACCTCGATCTCTACCACGCGCAGATTGGTGAAGGAAATCTCATCGAGCTGATTCGCCGCTGCGGTACGGCCATCGGTGAAATTCAGGTGGCGGATGTGCCGGGGCGTCAACAGCCCGGTACCGGTGAAATCAACTACCGCGCCATCGCCCGTGCGCTGCACGAGGTGGGCTATACCGGCACTGTCGCGATGGAGGGCTGGGCCAGCGGTGATAGCACGCTCGCACTGCAACAGTTCCGCGATCACTTCACGATTTAAGCGTTCTACCGCCGGGTATTTGCCTGTTGCCCGGCGTCATAACAATAAAACCTCAACCCTACAGGAATGAACCCATGAATATCAGAAACATCATGCTGTGCCTGTGCTCGTTGTTACTGAGTCTGAGCGTCAGTGCGAAAACCTTCACCGTTGGCGTCGCCCTGGCTAATTTCGATCTTAACTTCGTCTCCATCCTGCGTACCCAGATGCAGGAAGAGCTGAAGGCTAACCAACTTAACGGCCAGTTTGTCGATGCCAAAGGCGATGTGGCGTTGCAGGTGCAGCAGGTTGATGACTTTATCAACCAGGGCGTTGACGCCATTATCCTCAACCCCGTGGACACCCAGGGCGTGTTGCCGATGATTACCGCAGCGAAAAACGCCAATATCCCTCTGATTTTTGTCAATCGTAAGCCGGAAGTGAAGTTGCCAGGTGACATGGCTTATGTCGGTTCCGATTCGGCGCTGGGCGGCGAGATGCAGATGGAAGCACTGGCGAAGAAGATGAACTACAAGGGTAACGTGGCGATTTTAATGGGTGCGTTGTCGAACGAGGAAGCGCGTGAACGCACCAAAGCGGTCGAAGCGGTCATCGCCAAATACAAAGATATGAAAGTGATTGAGAAGCAGAGCGCCAAATGGCAGCGCAATGAAGCGGTGGATGTGGTGTCGAGCTGGTTGCTGAACCAGCGTCCGATTGATGCTATCGCCGCCAACAACGATGAAATGGCGATCGGTGCCATCATGGCGCTCAATCAAGCGAAGAACGAAAAGATCCTGGTCGCCGGTATCGATGGCACGCCAGATGGGCAGCAGTTTGTGAAAAACGGCAAAATGACCCTGACTATCTTCCAGGATGCCAAAGGTCAGGCAACCGGCGCGGTTCAGGTCACCAAGGCGCTGCTGGATAAGCAGAAAGTGCAGGAGTACAACTGGGTACCGTACAAAACCATTACTCAGGATAACTACGCGCAGTTTGCTGCGAATTAATGCGCTTATCCCCTCTTCATCATGCAAGAGGGGAATTTCTTCTCCACCTCATCCTCACGCCCTGTAAGCCAACTCCCCTCTATGTACCGCCCCATAATCCATTAACGGATCCAATTTAACGTTGATGAGGCGAAGTAAATAAGCCGTTGACTGCTGGACGTTGAACAATCAGTGCGGCATTATCAGCAGCGCATTGGCGATATTATCGTTGAATGAATCAGAGACAGGGGTTATTCCTACTTTGAGAGGCATCAAAACGTGAGGATGGGTGACAGTAAGTAAAAATCATAAATAAAGTATTTAGGATTATACTTAATGTTCCGTCGGTCATTTTGAGAGTAAAGGTTACTGAGGCTAAGCGAATTTTGAGTATATTATCACCAGTAATGAAGAGAAAAAATCTTGGCATGGCACTGCCTTGGCTGGCTTTTGCCGCACTTTTTTGTATGCTTCCCGTTGCGTTTCTGTATGAGAAAGGGGGTCGGGTATTATTTTATTATTGTGCTTATTTTTCATTGGCTGGTGTAGTTATTGAATTATGGCAAAGAAAGAAGGTTAAGCTAACGGATAAAAAAGCTCTGGCGATATTATTGCTGGGTGTGATTTACGTTGGGTGGTCAATATACTTCCAATATGTCATGCATACCGTAGATGGCTTGTATTATACCGCTGGGAAGCGATTTATCCTTGCCTGGCTTATTATGGTGTACATGATGCACTGCTTCCGCACTGGGTCGCTGAACAAAAAATTGGCTGTGCGCTATGCTTTTCTCTCTTTATCCCTGGCATTTATCACCTCAAGTTGCTTTGGGATCTTCCAATCGATAACCACCGATGAGCGCATTGTGCTCGGCATTAACCGCGCAACAATGACAGCCTATGCCTACTCTATCGTGATGCTGGCGTTAATATCACTGATATTGAGAATGCCTGACAGCAAGCTAAAGAAAGCCTTTTTCCTGTTCGTTTCGATCATTTCACTGTACGTGATTATGCTGACGCAAACGCGCTCGGCTATGGCCATCCATACTTTATTCCTTGCTTACATGACCGTGAGACTCTTTGCGGTGACACGTAATGTGAAATTCATAGGGTGTGTAGCGCTATTGCTGCTGTTAGCGGTAGGCCTTAGCTATAAACTGATTGAAACCCGTGTTGATACGACCGTGACGGAGTACACGGATTATCAGCAGGGCAATGACAAAACATCGCTGGGATCGCGCTTTACCATGTGGAAAACCGGCATTCTGGCCTTTGAACATGCACCATTAGGTCAGACGCAGGATCAGCGTAATAAATTCATTACCACCTACCTTGATGAACATCATCAATCGGATTCCTGGGCGTTAATTTATATTAATGTTCATCTGCATAATGAGTTTATTCAATTCGCTTCATTATTTGGTGTGGTGGGTGTCTTGATGTTGTTGTATTTCTTTTTCACTCTTATCGTGGTTGAAATAAGATCTCATCAAACCATCACGCCATTGGCCATAGCCAGCGTTGCCATGCTGTTATATGGTATGACCGATGTATTGCTAACCTCAGTCGAGTTTATCGCCATGTTCGGTGTATTAGTGGTGTTGCTGTCGCTGATTGAGAACGCAGAGGGTAATAAAAAAGCTCCTTAACGGGAGCTTTTTTCAGCGTGTTAAAAGAGACCTTTAAGCTTCATTTTGAAGTATTTTTTCTTGAAACTGGTTCGCACTTTGGTGTCAGCGAGAAACGAAATGACGGGTATTTTACTGATGGCATTTTTCACTGTTACCAGGTCATTTTCGTTTTTGATCATCGGATAATACTTATGGGCAATATTAATCCAATGGCATGACAGGAGATTGCGATATTTTTCCTGAAAAACATCATCCATTTTCTGTGTGGCAAGAATTAGCATGGCGATCTTTTCAGCATCCAGGTCGTTCGACAAACTTTGCGCCCTTTTAAAATAAAGATACGGGCTATGTTGAGCGTAAAGGATATGGTGGCTGACTTCTAATACAGTAGGGAAGAGCCATGCATCTTCATAGCAGGTTAAATCAGGGAATTGAAATTTTTCCAGGATTTCTCGCTTAATGAATTGACCGATAAAATGTGCCTGTAATTCACGATGAATCAGGAATTTTTCAATAGCCTGATGCTGACTCAATGGCGTTGTGATTAATCCATGCCATTTTGCAACCCGCTGCTTATTCTCATAAACCTCATTGAGTGGTGCAAACAAGGCATCTGGACTCTCTTTTTCTAAGCAGTTAACAATATCCGCTAATGAATTTTTCAACAGTTGGTCATCACCATCCAGCATCATAACGTACTGACCGCGGCATTGACTGACTGCAAAGTTTCTTACCTTGCCGATATTTCGTAATGAAATATCAAATACGCTGGCATGGGCATTTTCGGCTGCGAACGCGTGCAGCATTTTACTGGTGTTATCCGCAGAGGCGTCATTAACAAGGATGATCTCAACTAATTCCTGCACCCCAATGCAGGCATTTTTCAAGCTCTCTAAGGTGTCTTCAAGAAAATTTTCACAGTTGTGTGCAGTGAGTAAGACACTAATAACATAAGGAGAAGCCATAATTATCCGCTATCTTTTATAAGAGACATCACGATTAATATTACTATAGGTACATCATCGGGGGTGAGCGAATTCATGAAGTGGTGCACATCTTCTGGTAAAGTCAGATTAGTACTAAGAAAACCCCCGCTATAAGCCTAACGGCAGCTCGCTGCGAGCTGTAACAGTGAAAAAGATCACATCTCATCACCTTAGCTTCAGACGGCGCTAAATTATTTCCCGCGCTTGTCGATAATTTCTCCACTCAGTCTGTGTCGCCTTGCCCTGCATCCCTGGGGCAGCTTGATCAACTTCTGGTGTGGAAAAGTGCCATGATCGCAACGCCCTTGATAGGCCCGGACGCCGCGCCGGTAGAGATGGTTTCGCTTAAACGTATTGCACAGCGCGCAGACACGCTTGCCATGCTGCTCTGTTGGACGCTGTGGCCGATTGCGCTTGGCATAGGGTGGATGAACCACAGCGTGATGGTGGCGCTCATCGTGGGGCTGATTCTGGTGTTGCTGGCCACCTTTTGCGCAACGGTGATACGCGGCTCACTGACTTCCAGGTTACTTCTTTCCACTTTGCTGATTGGCTGGGCTGGCTTATTGATTCAGCTCGGTGAAGGGGAAACCGAATATCACTTCTCGGTATTTGTGCTGATGTCCGTACTCTTGGCGTGGCGCGATATACGTCCTCTGCTCATGGGAGCGGTTGCAGCGGCGACGCATCATATTTTGTTCAACTATCTACAGGATAACGATCTGTTTGGCGTGGTGGTCTTCCATCACCCAGGCTGGGACATGGTGTTTTTCCATGCGCTGTTTGTTGTCGCGCAAACCATCATACTTTTGGTGATTGCTCGCCAGATGGCCGCTGATGCGCGTTCCGCCAGCGAGGTGGCAGTACTGGCCGCCCAGATCAATCAGCAAAGCGGTTATCTGACGCTCACCGCCGATACACAGCAGAGTGAGACGCCCTTTGCGCGTACCTTTAGCACCACGCTAGGCACCTTGCATGGCACGCTCTCGCAGGTCAGTCAGCGTGTGGGGGCGTTACTGGTGGAGTCGGACAGTCTGCTGCAACGCAACGCCGCACTGTCCAGTCGAACCGATGAGCAGGCACAGGCGCTGGAGGTGGCTGCCAGCGCGATGACGCAGATCAGTATCGCCGCCAGCTTAACCCGTGATAAAGCCCAAAGTGCCCGCGAACTGGCCAGTGAAACGCGCGCGGTGGCAACGCGCGGTGAAGAGAATATTCAGTCGGCGATGGGATCGATGGCGAAGATCAGCGAAGAGTCACAGCGGGTGAAGGTGATTTTGGAATTGATTGACGGCATTGCGTTTCAGACCAATATTTTGTCACTCAATGCGTCGGTGGAAGCGGCCCGCGCGGGGAACCAAGGGCGTGGCTTCGCGGTGGTGGCCAGCGAAGTGCGTAATCTGGCGATGCGTAGCGAAAATGCGGCGCGTGAAATCCGGCAGTTAATCGATGCCAGTTCTGCCAGCACCCAGCATGGGGCCGTGCAAGTTGAACATGCGGCTCAAACGATGCGCTCGATTCACAGCAGCATTAGCGGGTTATCGCAGCTGGTGACGGAATTATCGGAGATGAGTGAGCAACAGAATCTCAGCATTGAGCAGATACAGCAGAGCATTAACAGCATTGATCACAGCGTGCATCACAATGTGCAGCACGTAGCCGAAACCATGCAGGTGGTTCAGCAGCAGCAACGGCAAGCGAATCAGTTACAGCAGTCGATCTCGTTGTTCAGGCTGGATTGAGTGGGCGGCCTGCAGGCCGCCAACACATTAGGCTACGCCGTTCACCAACAGCACGCGGTAATTGGCACCTTTAAGGCGGTGCGCTTTGGCTTCCTGATACGCCGGGCTGAAGTACCAGGCTTTTGCAGCATCAGCATCGGCAAATTCCAGTACCACCACGCCTTCCGCATCACGGCCTTCCAGCACCTGCAGATCGCCGTAAAAGGCCAGCGGGTTGATCTGATGATCGCCGCGCGCCTCGCCCGCTTTCTGCGCATAGGTCGCCAGCTCATCCTTATCCAGCGTTTCGTCCTTAATCATCACCACATAGGCAGCCATTACTTCTCTCCTCGAGCCTGGCGTTTATCTTCGGTGTTGTTATCGAAATCAGCGGCATCGTGGCGTTCCAGCAGTTGGTCTTGCGGCTCTGCACCGAACGCTTTATTCACCTTACGACCACGGATTACCGCTGGGCGTTCGGCAATCTCTTTAGCCCAACGCACCACATTTTTATACGACTGCACGTCGAGGAACTCGCCGCCGCCATAGATGTTATTCAGCACCAGATTGCCGTACCAAGGCCAGGTGGCGATGTCCGCAATGGTGTATTCATCACCGGCGAGGAAGCGATTATCGGCCAATCGACGATCCAGTACGTCAAGCTGGCGTTTGGCTTCCAGCGAGAAGCGGTTGATGGCGTATTCGATTTTTTCTGGCGCGTAGAAATAAAAGTGGCCATAGCCGCCGCCGAGGTAGGGCGCTGAACCTTGCAACCAGAACAGCCAGTTGAGGGTTTCGGTACGGCCCGCGATATCGGCAGGAATGAAGTGACCAAATTTCTCGGCCAGATAGAGCAGAATATTGCCTGACTCAAATACGCGCAGCGGCGGGGTGACAGAGTGGTCACTCAAGGCCGGGATTTTAGAGTTCGGGTTAACCTCAACAAAACCGCTGGAGAACTGATCGCCATCCCCGATGCGGATCAACCAGGCATCGTACTCGGCTTCTTTAGCCCCGACGGCCAGCAACTCTTCCAGCAGAATAGTGACTTTCTGGCCGTTCGGCGTGCCAAGTGAATAGAGCTGCAGCGGATGTTTGCCCACTGGCAGAGTCTTCTCATGCGTCGGCCCGGCGAACGGACGGTTGGTTTTCGCGCCGTTACCTTTGGCTTCCGGGTCCCAGGTCCAGACTTTCGCGGGCTGATACTGATTTTCCGACATAGTGATTTCGCCTTGTTGTGATTGCGTTTTTTGCTGCTACTGAGTGTAGCAGCGCGAGATGAAGGCGATTTAACCGCGCTGGCGGTGCGAAGCCAAGTGTGATTAAGCGAAGTTCTCTTGCGTAAAAAGCATAAAGTCCACTTTACCGGGCGCGTAGGTGTCGGGCTGTTCACCCTCTTCCAGATGTTTGAGCAGCAGGGTGAGCGCCAGCTGCGCGTGGCGCAGGGTGTTTTGATCGAGGGTCAGCGTCAACACGCGTTTTTCTAACAGCTGGCGCGTGGTGCTGTAGAGCTCATGGGTGACGTACACCAGTTTGCCGTTCAGACGATGACGCGCCAGGGCTTCGTGGATCTGTGTATTGCCCATGCCCGTATTGTACAGCCCAACGATGTGCTGCGAGCCGGCCAGGGTTTTCTCCAGCAGACGGCTGATGCGCTCACGCTCATCCTGCCCGGCCAGAATCTCGCGCAAGCGCAGTTGCGGGAAGCGTTCGGCCAGTACCGATTGAAAGCCTTCGATACGCTGGCGATGCGCAGAGTAGTCGGCGCGGCCACTCACCAGCACCACATCACCTGCGGTGGCGGTCATACTGCCGAGCATCAGCCCGGCGGTGCGACCCGCTTTGTATTGATCGATACCGACATGGCACAGGCGCGCCGCATCGGGCAGGTCGGTGACCAGGGTGATTACCGGCACACCGCGCGCTTTGCAAGCGGCTAACGCCTCATAAATCAGAGGGTTTTCGTGGGCAAAAACAATCAGCGCGTCCCGTTTTTTGCTGCTGGCTGCAATATGTGCTGCCAGCTTCTCGGGCGCGTTTTCTGGGATCAGGGTGCGATGCAACCGCAAACGGCGATAGCCAAGCTCATCAGCGAGATGGGCGAAGTCCTGTGCCAGTTGCTGGAAGAAGAACGAGCCGTTGCCACTCAGCAGCACTTCAACCTGCCAGGTGTGGCGATGCTCCTCCGGCAAAATACGCTTTAAACCCGCCTCGCGCGCTGCCTGTAGAATTTTTTTGGTCATCGCAGGCGAGACGCCGCCGCGATCGTTCAGGACGCGATCAACCGTGGCCACGCCTACGCCAACCTGCTTCGCCAGTTCCGCCAGCGTCAGTGCTTTCATCTGAGGTAATTCCATCAAAAACCGCGTTCAGCTAGCCTGCCACAAAGCGCTATTTTGACAACATTGGCTATTCCAAAATGTGAACAAAAGGAGCGTTAAGATGCGGACGCCGCAACGTTTTGCCCTGATTGGCAGTGGATTTATAGGCCAGGTACATGCCGCAAACCTGGCGACTCATCCCGGCGTAGAGCTTGCGCTGGTGTGCGATATCGATGTCTCACGAGCGGAAGCGGTGGCGCAGCGGTTTGGTGCGCGTGCGGCAAGCGTGCAGCAGGCGCTCAACAGCGATGCGATTGACGCAGTGTTGATCGCCAGTGCCACGCCAACCCATGCCGAATTGCTGGAGCAGGCGGTGCGGGCGGGTAAGGCGGTGTACTGTGAGAAACCGATCGACCTGTCGTTGCAACGCGCGCGCGAAGTGGTGGAAAAGATTTCGCCGCTGCAGGTCCCTGTCACCGTGGGGTTTAATCGCCGCTTTGATCTGAGCCATCAGCAGCTGAAAGCGCAGTTAAAGCAGGGGCTGATTGGCCGCACCGAGCTGATACAGATGGTGTGCCGTGCTTCTGAGCTGCCACCGCTGAGTTATCTTCAGGCCTCAGGCGGACAGATGCGCGATCAGGCGATTCACTTTTTCGATCTGCTGCGCTGGCTCACCGAGGATGAAGTCAGCACGGTGGGTGCACTGGGTGCCGCGCTGGCCATGCCCGAGATACGTGATTTCGATGTCGATACTTCGGTGCTTATCATGCGTATGCAGCAAGGCGCCTTGGCTCAGCTGGATAATACACGCCGCACGGCTTATGGCTACGACGAACGCATTAGCGTGATGGGCAGCGAAGGGATGCTGGCGTCAGAGAGTCAATCGGCGCGCGGTGCCACCTTGTATCAGGGGAGAGGGATTACTCAGCCTGGACTTTATGCCGACTGGTTTAGCCGTGTGCAAGAGACGTATTACACGCATCTGGATGCGTTTGTGCGTTACATCGGCGGGGAGAAGGTGGAAGGGCTGCCGGGATTGATTGATGGTCTGCGTGCGCAGGCGATTGCGGAAGCGGCGCAGCTTTCGCTGACACGCGGTGAGTTTGTGGATGTGGAGCGGGTGTCTATCTGATGCCCTCACCCCAACCCTCTCCCGCAAGCGGGCGAGGGGGCCGATCGAGGGAGCATGTCGTCCACACTATCCAGTCCCCTCTCCCTGTGGGAGAGGGTTAGGGTGAGGGCATCAAGCCGCACCTATTTCAGCAGTTCACGCTCAATCAATTCACGCGTTTCCACTGCCTGGTACTTCATCTTCTCCGGATAGCCGAACAGCGCCGCCGAGATAATCGACTCACCGCCCACCTTGTAAGTGCGGTTGGCAAAGTCCATCTCGCGCAGTGCCTCAAACAACCCATCGAAGTTCACTTCGCCTTCACCCACAGCCACGTGCTGATGAATCGTCGCATCGACACCCGGCGGGTTAACAATATAGCGGCAGTGCTTGGTGTGGTTCATGGTATCGGCAATCAGCATATGCGACAGATCGTCGCCGGCGTAATGCAGCATGCTTTTCACATCACCTACGCCCTTGTCGTAATAGAAGGTGTGCGGCGCACTGTAGATGTATTTGACGTTGTCGCTACGGAAGGATTTCACGATATCCGCCGTTTCATTACTTTGTTCGCAGAAATCCCATGGATGGGCCTGAATTTCGACGCGGATGCCCTCACGTTCAAAAATGGGCAGTAACTCATCCATTGAGCGATAGAACATCTCTTCACAGATTTCCGGCTCATTCGGGTTGCCCGACAGCTCGGTGTTGATCACCTGTACGCCCATCTCAACGGCGATTTCAATCATGCGTTTCCAGTTCTTCACCGCAGCCTGACGGCGCAATTCGTCTGGGCCGGACCAACGGTACACGGTGATGAACGAAGAGATCTCTACGCCAGTGGCATTCAGCGCATTTTTGTATTCGCGCATGATTTCACGGCTGGCTTTGGGATGTTTATAGAACGGGTTGATCTGTGGATGCGGGGATTGCTCAATGTACTTATAGCCCCACTCAGCCACCTGATGCACCATGCGAGTGATACCAAGGTCTCTGATGACATCCACATCAAAAGCGATTTTCATTTTGTTCTCCTGAGCGTTAAGCGGTGCGCTCTTCATTAAACACCACACCAATCTGCTGTCTGACGTCATCCATTGCCCGCAGCGTCGCCAGAGAAGTGGCAAGCGGACGAACAGGCGAGTCGAGCAGGCCCTGATGAATACACCAGGCGGTATGTTCGATTTCATGACTGAGCTGAATATAGCGGTTGGTCGGCTCCTCCCAGCGCAGCGTGTGTCGGCCATCACTGGAGGTGAGACGGAAATTGCCCGGCGCGTAGAACTGGCCGTCAAGGTAGAGCGTGGCATCGCGGCCAGCGATGACTGCGGTGCCAGGCGTGTTGCTGAACAGGGTGGTGTTGAGTACCGAATGCATACCATTGCTGTGCGTCAGCAGCATCGAGGTCTGGCCGTTAACCCCACCCGGTGCGGGCTGTCCCTTGGCGACAATGCTGTCGGGCGCACCGGCGACAAACACGCTGAAGCCGATCAAATAACTGCCGAGATCGAGCATCGGGCCGCCAGCCAGATCGAGATTAAAGATGCGGTGATCCTGGGTGAAATATTCGCCATGATCGGCGATCAGCGTATGAACATCACCTAAAGCGCCATCGGCCAGCAGTTGACGGATCACATCATATTTTGGCGCGAAGTCGCACCACATCGCTTCGACACACAAGCGTTGCTGCTTTTGCGCTTCTTGCTGTAACTGCCAGGCTTGCTGCGCATTCAACGCCAGCGGCTTTTCGATTAATACGTGTTTGCCTGCCTGTAACGTGCGCAGACCATCCGGGAAGTGGTGATTGTGCGGCGTGGCGATATACACCACATCAATGTCAGAGCGGCTGAGCAGTGCATCTATCCCTTCCACGGCATGCGGGATATCCCACTTACTGGCAAAGGCCTGGGCTTTCTCAAGGCTGCGTGACGCTACAGCGATCAGCTGCTGCTGAGTGTGGTGGCGCAACGCGTTGGCAAAGTGGTCGGCTATCCAGCCAGGACCAACAATACCCCAGCGTAATGCAGGAATCTGGTTTTCAGGGTGACGACGAGGTGCAGGTAGGGTTGCAGGGAACATATCATCTCCGTTTTATTTAATACCTAATGAACCGGGAGCCAGCCATCAAATATAGGAAGCGGCAACCGCACCCTCTAATCCTTTCCTGATGTAAATCCATCAGCCTGAAGCACAGGTGTCGGGAGGATAAATATCAAACATTTATTCTGGATGGTATCTGAATGAAATGAGTCATTTCATTTTTGCGAGGGGGATCAAAATACTGAGAGGCTTTCTATCAAATAGTGAGATTTGATGACGACTTATCCAACAACAGATTCGCACTCTAAAAAGAATTCAGGCATTATTTTTGATAATTAACTATCAATTTACTGGAAGCTATTGATGAGTAAAATCACCATGAATGCCATTGCCGATGCGGCGGGTGTGGGTGTTGCGACCGTAGATCGCGTGCTGAACCGTCGCGCACCGGTTCGTGCAGCCACCGAGCAAAAGGTACTTGAAGCCGCGAATCGCCTGGGGTATCGCGTTGGCCCCGTCGCGACGTTCCACGAAACACAGCAAACGGCAGGCGTGACGTTACGTATGGGTTTCATCCTGCTCTCCAAATCTTACTCTTTCTATCATGCGTTCACTGACGCACTGCGGCAGCATACCCAGCCGCTCCATCCTGCCGGCAGTGAGCCGTTATTTTACTGGCACGATATTGATGATGTTGCTGCGGTGGTGGCATCCCTGCATAAGCTGGCTGAGCAAGTGGATGCTATTGGATTGGTGGCGCTGGACCATCCGCTGATTCGCCATGCGATTGAGCATATCTCGCGGCAGGGCGTGCGGGTTTATGCGCTGTTTTCGAATTTTTCTCCCTGCGGCCACGCCGGTTATTTTGGGCTGGATAATCAGAAAGCCGGGCGCACCGCCGGTTGGGTGGCCTCGCATCTGCTGCATCAGCCGGGATCGGTGGGCGTGTTGGTCGGTGACCATCGTTTTACCTGTCAGGAGAGCTGTGAGATCAGCTTCCGATCCTATCTGCGCGAACAAGACAGTGCCCGTCGGGTGCTGGAGCCATTGAAAACCCATGAGTCAATTGATGGTGGCTATCATGCCACGCGCCAGTTACTGGATGAGCATGCTGATCTCGCATTGATTTACGCCCCCTGTGGCGGAATTGAGGGGGTGATCCATGCGCTACGCCAACAGCCACAACGGAAGGTGGCACTGGTTTGCCATGGTCCGGTGAAAGAGGGGGATCTGGCGCTGATTGACGGCAGCATTACGGTGATGATCCGCCATGATATTGATGATATGGCACGGCAGTTGGCGCGTACGGTGCAGCAGCAGGCCACGGAATCAGGCGATCACTTCTCGCTGGTGACGCTGCCGTTTGCGATCATCACGCGGGAGAATTTGTGAGCCTGTCGCCACAAATGGCGGACTGCTACACAGTTATTCGTTTCCCGGTCGCCATGAATGGCAACCCTACGACGATTGTGCACCGATCTCGTAGGGTGCGAATTTATGCGCACTCTGGCTGCATTTGATAGGCAATCTATCAAATTAATGATGAAAAATAACTTGATCGCTATCAAAAAATGAAAGTTTCATGATTGCTGAAGGTGAAATTTTTATTTGATACTTGCGCTATCCACTACCGCAAGGAACGATCATGACTATTCACATTGCTAACGCACCCTGCAGCTGGGGTGTCGACGATCCGAAAAATCCTTTCCTGCCGCCGTGGCAGAAAGTCCTCACCGAGGCAGCTCAGGCGGGTTACAAAAGCATTGAACTCGGCCCGTGGAGTTATCTGCCCACCGATGCCAGTGAACTGCGTCAGCAGTTAGAGGCGCATCAGCTTTCGCTGGTGGCAGGCACGATCTTTGATGATCTGGTCAGCGAGGCGAACTTCCCCGCCATGGTCGAGTTGACCCACAACATCTGCCGCAACCTGTCACAAGTGCCGACTGCTGAGAAAACGCACGCGGATAACCTTCCCGCGCCCTATCTGGTGATTATCGATTTTGGTAATCCAGAACGCGCGAAATACGCCGGGCAGTCAGATAAAGCGCCTCGCCTTTCCCGCGATGACTGGCAGCGCATGATGCAGCATATCACCACCCTGAGCCAGATCGCCTGGAACGAGTATGGCGTACGTGCAGTGATCCACCCGCATGCTGGCGGCTGCATTGAGTTTGCCGACGAACTGGCGCAGTTGGTGCAGGATATCCCACACGAGGTGGCTGGCTTATGCCTCGACACCGGACACCTGTATTACTCCGGCATGGACCCGATTCCGTACCTAAGCCGCTATTGGGATCGTATCGATTATCTGCATTTCAAAGACGTGAACGACGCCGTCTGGCGCGATGTGATTGCGCGTGGGGTGGACTTCTTTGCCGCTTGCGCCGAAGGCGTGATGTGCCCAATTGGCAAAGGGGCGATTGATTATCCAGCGGTGCGTGCTTTCCTCGCTGAGCGCAACTATCAGGGCTGGATCACCATTGAGCAAGAGCGCGATCCGCGCAACGCGGACACCAGTCTGCGTGACGTGACTGCCAGCCTGCACTATCTGCAATCGGTCGGATTCTAAGGAGAACATCATGATTAACGGTATTAAAGCACTGAATCGTTCCCTGCGCTGGGGCATGGTCGGGGGCGGTGGCACCAGCCAGATAGGTTACATTCATCGCTCTGCAGCACTGCGTGATGGCAACTTTGTCCTCCAGGCGGGGGCGTTTGACCTCAATGCTGAGCGCGGTCGCGCCTTCGGTGCCTCTTTGGGTGTCGATGGCGAGCGCTGTTATCCCGACTACGAAACGATGTTCGCCGCTGAAGCCGCACGTGCAGACGGTATTGAAGCGGTATCCATCGCGACCCCCAACAATACCCATTTCACCATCTGCCGTGCCGCACTCAATGCGGGCCTGCATGTGGTGTGTGAGAAACCGCTCTGTTTCACCACTGCAGAAGCGGACGAGCTGGAAAAACTCTGTGCTGAGAAGAAAAAGATCATTGGTGTCACTTACGGTTATGCCGGACATCAGCTGATTCATCAGGCACGCGAGATGATCGCTGAAGGGCTACTGGGTGAAATTCGCATTATCAATATGCAGTTCGCGCACGGTTTTCATAATGAAGCCGTCGAGTTGCAAAACGAAAGCACCAAATGGCGCGTCGATCCGCGGTTTGTCGGACCGAGCTATGTGCTGGGCGATCTGGCAACGCATCCATTGTTTATCGCCGAAACCATGGTGCCAAAACTGCAGGTGAAACGCCTGTTGTGCAGTCGCCAGAGCTTTGTCAAAACCCGCGCACCGCTGGAAGATAATGCCTTTGTCATGATGGAGTATGACAACGGTGCGGTGGGCACCATGTGGGCTTCCGCCGTCAACTGTGGTTCGATGCACGGGCAGAAGGTGCGCGTGATTGGCGAGAAGGCCAGCCTGGAGTGGTGGGATGAGCAGCCAAACCAGCTGCGTTATGAAGTGCAGGGTGAACCGGTGCAGATACTGGAGCGAGGGATGGGTTACCTGCATCGCACGGCACTGGCGGACGATCGTATTGGCGGTGGCCACCCAGAAGGGCTGTTTGAAGCCTGGTCAAACCTCTATCGTCGTTTTGCGCTGGCGATGGATGCCACCGACCGGGGCGATGAGGCATTCCTTGCTGATTTCTGGTATCCGGATGTGCATGCCGGTTTGATGGGCGTGCGCTGGGTTGAGCAGTGTGTGCAGTCAGCGGATGCCGGTGCGGTGTGGGTGGATTGCTAAAGATAGCTCGGTGATGAAAACGGTCGGCATAACTGCCGACCTTACACTGTTTTCGTGCCGCATTTCGTTCGGGCGCGATGTATCGCGCGAGGTTGAAATACGCGCAATGAATTGCGCCGCGACGTTACATCAATGCGATCGCAAATCACTCAAAAAGCGCTGCGCACGCGGGTGCTGTGGCTGATTGAAGAAGTTCTCAGGCGTCGCTTTCTCCAGAATTTGCCCCTGATCCATAAACCAGATGGTGTCCGCCACTTCGCGGGCAAAATTCATTTCGTGCGTCACACACATCATGGTCATGCCTTCCTGCGCCAGACTGCGCATCACCGACAAGACTTCGCCGACCATCTCGGGATCGAGCGCGGAGGTCGGTTCATCAAACAGCATCACCGGCGGTTTCATCGCCAGCGCACGGGCAATCGCCACGCGTTGCTGCTGGCCGCCGGAGAGCTGTGCCGGGTAGGCATCCGCTTTATGGGATAACCCCACTCGCTCCAGCAACTCCCCCGCCTGCTGGCGCGCCTCGGCACGTTTCACACCCAACACTTTCATCGGCGACATCATGATGTTTTCAGCCACCGAGACGTGTGGGAACAGGTTGAAGCTCTGAAACACAAAGCCAATCCGGGTGCGCAGATGGTTCAACCGCGTGCTGCTGCCGTGAATATCAATGCCATTAAACACAATTTGGCCGTTATCAATCGGTTCGAGGCGATTGACGGTGCGGATCAGCGTCGATTTACCCGAACCGGACGGACCACACACCACCACCACTTCACCGGTGTTGATTTCGGCACTCAGGTCAGTCAGCGCCTGATAAGCGCCGTACCATTTATTGACCTGATTAAACATGATCATTGGGCTCATAGAGCTTCCTTATTGCGAAGAGGTTTTAGTCAGCATCACCGCGGGTGCCACATTGGCATTGGCCTGCGGCGGTTGGCGACGTTTCTGCGCAATATGCGCTTCGAGTTTATTGGCAAGCCAGGTGAGGCTGAAGCAGATGACGTAATAGCTCAGCGCCACAATCGCAAATACCTGGAACGGTTTCGTCAGTAACTGGTTGCTCACCTGATTCGCGGCAAAGGTCAGCTCCGGTACGTTAATCACGTAGCCGAGCGTCGAGTCTTTGATGATCGACACCAACTGGCTCACCAGGCTTGGCAAGGTGTTGAACAGCGCCTGCGGCAGAATCACCAAACGCAAGGTTTTGAGGTGGCTCATACCCAGCGCACGTGAGGCCTCATACTGTCCGTGTGGCAAGGCCTGAATGCCGCCACGTACGATTTCGGCGATGTAGGCACTTTCGTAAATCACCAGCGTACACAGCATGGTGGCGAAGCCGCTGATGTTGTGGCCAATCAGTAGCGGTACGCAGAAGTAGGTCCAGAACACCACCATCATCAGTGGAATGCCGCGCAGCAAATAGACCCAGCAGGTGGCAGGCCAGCTCAGCCAGCGCCACGGAGACAGTCGCGCCAGACCCAGCAGCACCCCAATGGGGAAAGCAAAGAGCACGGCCAGCACTGAAATCAGCAGGGTACAGAGCACGCCGCCCAGCGGGCCATTAGGGTACTGGCCCATTAACAGCAGCATGCCGTTGTCATGCAAAATGGTGAAAATCTCAAACATCGCCATTACCTCGCGTAGACGCGTTGGAAGCGGCGGGCCAGCAGCGCGCCAAGGCCCATCAGCAGCAGGGAGAAGAACAGGTAACCCACGGTTGCCACTAAGTAGGACTCGAAGGTACGGAAAGTCTGGTTCTCAATATCACGGGTGACATAGGTCAGCTCCGCCACGCCAATCACCATCGCCAGACTGGTGTTTTTAAACAGCAGCACGGTGTGGTTAATGACGGATGGCAGCGCGTTGCGAATGCCCTGTGGCAGGATCACGGAACGCATGGCGCGCACATAGCTCATGCCCAGTGCGCGAGCCGCTTCGTTTTGTCCATCTGGAATGGCGCGCAGGCCGCTGCGGATATCCTCAGAGAAGTAAGCGGCCTGACACAGTCCGAGCGCAACCAGTGAGAACAGAAACTCAGCGTTGTAATCGACTATCAGCATCTGCACGGATTCCGGCAGCAGCGTAGGGATCGCGAAGTACCACATCATTAACTGAATTAAGGTGGGCACATTACGGTGATAGGAGACATACGCTTTGACCAGCCCAACGGCAATACGATTTTCCGTCAGGCGGATCACCACCAGCAGCAGGGCAAGAACCATTGCCAGCAGCCAGGCACCTAACGCCAGTTCAAGGGTGACCACCGTTCCGTCAACGATCATCTGGCCGTAATGGCCGGTTATCACACTGCTGAAATCAAGTGCCATACAGTTACCTCTTAGTACGGTATTACGCGGTGCGGTCGCCCGGTCGCATAGTGGAAAGACCGCCCGGCACCTGCAGCGTCGGGGTGATTTCGATGTTGCCGATATTCACCGCCACCGGGGCAGAGAGCGCAAAGGCTACGCAGTCGGCGATGTCTTTGGCCTGCGGCAGTTCGAAGCCATCAATGAAGCGGCGGCGAGCGTCATCGTGGTCGCCAGAGACGTTGCCGAAGATATCGGTGGCGACACGGCCAGGGCAGATTTCGGTGATACGCACGCGTTTGCCATAACAGTCAACGCGTAGCTGGCGTGACAGGGCATGCACACCGGCTTTGGTGGCGTGGTACACCGAGTTGCCGTTGAAGTTGTAAATTGCGGCAATCGACGTAATGTTGAACACATGGCCACGGTCACGAGCCACCATGCCAGGAACCAGCAAACGGCACAGGTGCAGGACCGCACGCAGATTGACGTCAACTTGCGTCTCCACCACGTTTTCGTCTGCGTCGAGGATTGAGCCAGGGTGCGATAAGCCAGCGTTATTAACCAGAATGTCGATCTCGAGATCTTTGCACAGTGCCGTCAGCGCATTAACGTCACTGACATCCACCGCATGGGGAATGCAGCCAGTGCGATCGGCCAGTGCGGCCAGTTGTTCCTTGCGACGCGCGACGGCGTGCACGGTAATCCCTTCTTTGCACAGACGCTCAACAATCGCTTCGCCCATACCGGCGGATGCGCCAGTGACCAGCGCGGTTTTATAATCTGAAAATGGCATTTGCCTCTCCTCGTCTCGCCGAAGGTGTTGTCGGCGTAATTGGTCTTTTTTGACTTTATGCAGTTATGCCGCAAGGGCATAAGACATAAAAACTTTGAGGCGATAAGTGCCCCTTATAACCCGATTATTTACTCACTATCTGACTGAATAGTCATGATTTCTTCCGCATATTCAACCGGGCTGTTCGAGGGTTGAGTCAGTTGGTGTACACGCCCTTTTAGCGGGCTGAGCACCGGAACATACAAGGGGCCAACCTGCACCACGGCGAGCAGATCCTGAGCTTCTACCTGCTGACCGGGCTGAACAAAATCCTGTTGGCTAAGAGGATGGCGGCGCAGCAGCGTACCCGGCATGGGGGCGCCAATCGCCTGTGTCGCCGGTGGGGTTTCCTCTGCCAGGATAACGGGGGAGGGGCATGCTGGGGCGAAGGTCAGACGTACTGACCACTGTTTGCCCTCAAGTGCCAGACTGTTGAGGCCGGAGCTTTGCATTTTGCGCGCCAACGCACGCAGCGTGGGCAGCGGTATCGCGGTTTTTTCCATGGGGTTCCCGTCAAAGCGAAACACGCCCGCCTTAGCGGGCAACAGACCAAATCAATCTAGCGCGTTCGCCAGGCGGGCTGTAAGAGGGTTTCGCTTTGCGGTAATAAGCGGGTCTTATCCCACCAGGGTCAGCGGATGGTTCTCGACATTGCGACGAGACATCAACGACAGCAGAATCGATTTCACTGCTTCAGCTGGCTGGGAGAGCGGCAGGTGGTCGGACATACAGAACGACAGTGAGGCCTGTACATCTGGCTCAACTATCTTCGCCATCCAGGTATCACCGTTTTTCAGCAGCGCACGAGCGGCAGACTCCGGCATGATGGTGGTGCCTAAACCTGCGCTGAGGGCGGCATTCAGCGTGGTTTGTGATTCGATCTCGCATTTCACGCGATACTGCAGGTTGTTTTGCGTGAAGGCATCATCCAGTACTTTGCGCATGATGTTATAAATGCGCGGCAGGAACAGGTCGTATTGTGCAACCTGTGCCAGCGGAATTTCTTTAACCGGTTTCGCCAGGCTGAACGGGCAGACGAAGCATAAATCTTCTTTCATCAACGGCATGAAGCGCAGGCCATGGATGCTGCGATGATCGTAGATCACTGCCATATCCATGCGTCCATTCATGATCAATTCGCTGAGCGTGGTGCCGAAGTTTTCATTGAAATACAGCACGATGCCCGGATGCTGTTGCTGCACTTCCATCATCAGCGGGAGTGCGAGGTTTTGCGCGGCGGTGCCGGGTGCCAGACCCACCGAGACGCTGCCGCTGAGAGATGCACCCACCAAATCAATCGCACTTTGCGCCTGTTCGCACTGGCGCAAAATGGACTGGGCATGAGAATAGAGCGTTTTGCCTGCTTCGGTTGGCGTGACCCCGCGCTTGGTACGGATCAATAGCTGTTGATTGACTTCCCCTTCCAGCGTGGCCAGCTGCTGACTGAGCGCAGGCTGAGCGATATGCAGAATATCTGCGGCTTGAGTCAGGCTACCGACATCAACAATTTTAACAAAATACTTCAGGCGACGAAGATTCATGGGCACTTCCCTCCAACAGAACGCATATCGGTATCAAGCAAAGTTGATGCCAATATAAGCTTTCGTGATTGAACTCAGACAGGAGGGTACGGCTACCGGGCCTCCTGAGGCTGGTGCTGAGTTTGCGATCCGCCGATCTGGCGGGTGTTGAAAAAAGCAGCGATGCACCGAAAGGGTGCATTTGACCCATCAGCATTGCCAATGGCGGGCAAGGAAAATCGTGGGTTCGAGATGTGGCTCGCGGATAAAAGTAACACTTTATTAACATTGCGTCAGGCGCATGGGCGTGACCTGCCGCGCAATTTTATGCCAATCCCAAACCTTTATGACAAAAGTGTGGAGTCGGTCCAGTCATCGCTTTGTGTTATATCACCACAACAAAGCTCTATTATCGTGGCCTCGGTCCTAATCCTATGCTCAGGGAAACTGACACCGAACCCAGGATTGACCATGCCCGAGATAGCCGATCGATTAAAGAATGTCACCGTTTCCGCCTCCGTAGCCATGACCCAGAAAGCGCGCGACCTCGCGGCGCAGGGCGTGGATGTGGTGGCGCTCTCCACCGGTGAACCTGATTTCCCAACACCGCCTCATGCCATCGAAGCCGCATACGCTGCCGCGCGCGCGGGTGATACGCGTTATCCGCCAACCGACGGTACGCCGGCACTGCGTAAGGCGATTCAACTGAAGTTCAAGCGTGACAATCAGCTGGATTATGACGTTAGCCAGATTCTGACCGCAGGTGGCGCGAAGCAGATCATCTTTAATGCCATCATGGCCACCATCAATCCGGGTGACGAAGTGGTGATCCCGACGCCGTCCTGGATTAGCTATGCCGATATCGTGAAATTTGCTGGCGGCGTGCCCGTGCCGCTGCCGTGCGCGCAGGAGAACGGATTTAAGCCGTTGCCCGCCGATCTTGATGCTGCCATCACGGATAAGACCAAGTGGCTGCTGCTGAACTATCCGAGCAACCCTACCGGTTCGGTTGCCAGCAAAGCTGAGCTACTGGCGCTGGGCGAGGTGCTGTTGCGCCATCCGCAGGTGTGGATCATGACCGATGATATCTATGAGCACCTGATTTATGACGACGTGCGTTTTTACACCCTGGCGCAGGTTGAGCCACGCCTGTATGACCGCGTGCTGACGGTGAACGGCGTGTCGAAAGCCTATTCAATGACGGGCTGGCGCCTCGGCTTCTGTGGTGGTCCAGCCCCCCTGATTAAAGCCATGAGTAACGTCAATACGCAGAACAGTGGTGGTGTGTGCACTTTGACGCAAGCCGCAGCGGTGGCGGTACTGGATGGCCCACAGGATCTGCTGCAGGAGCGTGCGGGTATTTACCGTGAGCGCCGTGATTACGTGCTGGAGCGCCTGACCTCGATTGACGGTTTACGCTGCCATAAGCCAGAGGGCGCGTTTTATCTGTTTGTGAATATTGAAGGGTTGATTGGCAAAACCAGCGCGGGGGGACGATTGATCACCAATGATGCTGATTTTGTGCTGGCGCTGATCGAAGAGCAGCACGTGGTGACGGTGCAGGGCGCCGCTTACGGGATGAGTCCTTTCTTCCGTATTTCTTACGCCACCAGCATGGAGCGTTTGCAAACCGGTTGTGATCGCATCGCAGCGTTCTGCGCCGGTTGCCGTTAAGGGATATAGACGAGAGAGATAAATGGCCGCGTAAAGCGGTCATGTTTGTCCGTTAAGAACTCAGGCTGCTTATTGATAAGTGGCCTTTCTTTTCTGTGCGGGTCTGTGCGGGCTCTGCCGCCACTACTGCCCCCTCTGGGCCGTCCTCGCGCCGCTGACGCGGTACCTTCGACTTCCACGTCGTGCCGGACGGACCGTTCGCGGATGACCATCCATGGTCGGCCGCGAACTGCCCCACGCCTCCCCGCGTGGGGCTCCAGACGGCGTTATCGTCAGTCGCTTAACTGACAATCATTACGCGCAAACCGGCCATTTTCTGGGGAGTGATTACTGCGCGACGACTTCTGCTGCGGGGGCGACCTGATGGCCGCTGGCTTCAATTTCGCTGCGCACAATAGTTGCGAGCGCCAGTGAACCCGGCGTGTCGCTGTGTACCAGAATTGAGCGCGCACGCACGCTAATCTCTTCCCCTTCGAACGTGGTCACGGTGCCATGCTGCAGGAACTGGCGCACGCGGGCGCGCAGCGCGGTCTCTTCTTTAATCACTGAACCGGCAATGCCGCGCGGCACTAAACGCCCTTGCGCATCATAGGCGCGATCCGCCAGGAACAGCGTCAGGGTTTTCAGTCCCACCTGCTTTGCCGCACGCTCAATAATGGTATCGGGTTGGGCAAACACAATCAGATCTGGATTGATGCGGGCGACCAGCGCCATCACCTGCTGTGCCAGTGCCTCATCGCGATTGACGATATTGCCCATCGCTGCATGGAAGCTGAAGTGTGACACTTTGGTGCCTTCCGCCTGGGCAATCGCCGTCAGCGCACCCAGTTGATACGCCACCTGCTGGCAAATCTCTTCGGCGCTGAACGGTAATTCACGGCGGCCAAAACCCTGACGATCGGGCAGGCCGGGATGGGCGCCAATTCCAACACCGTTCTCTTTGGCCAGCCGTACCATCCTGGTCATGATCGCCGGATCGCCCGCGTGGAATCCGCAGGCGATATTGGCTGATGACACCACCTTCATTAACGCAGCGTCATCGCACAGTTGATAAACGCCAAAGCCTTCGCCCATATCGGAATTCACATCAATCTTCATGGTTTGGGTTCCTTACGAAAGTTATGCCGTCAACGCTTTGCGCAGCGGCGGGCAACTGAGACGCAGACGGCTGAGCCAGCGTGTGACTTCCTGATCGATCGCTATCGCTTCACGCGCATCGCTCTGGATCAGCTGGATCGACTGGCCGGGAAGCACTTGTCCCAAACGCCACAGATCCTGCTCGATCACCCCGGCAATCTTCGGGTAACCGCCTGCGGTGTTAGCATCGCTCAACTGAATAATGGGTTCGCCGCCAGGTGGCACCTGCACAATGCCCGGTATCAGGCCATAGGAGCGCATTTCGATGGTTTCAGAGGGGAAAATCGGATCGCCCGCCAGCCGATAACCGGTACGGTTGCTTTGGTTGGAAACCTGCCAAGATTGTTGCCAGAAGCGCGGTGCATCAGCAGCAAACAGCGGATATTCACCCGATGGAATCGCGCGCAGCTGGATCTCACCGGCACTGTTACGCGGGAAATGCGCGCTCAGGGCGCTGTCCGGCGGTTCGATGCCAATCCCACTGGCGGGAAGGGCTGAGGCGTGCGATTCACCCAGCGGCAGCCGATCGCCGCGTTGTAATGGACGGCCTTCCAGTCCACCAAAGCTGCCGCGCAGTGCGGTGCTTCGTGAACCCAGCACCACGGGCACGTCAATGCCGCCCGCGATGCAAAGATAACCGCGCGCGCCACTGCGAGGGTAACGCATTTCCAGTACCTGGCCCGCCCGCACGCCACAACCCCACCAAGGCGGCAGGGGGACGCCATCCAGCGTGGTACGGCAGTCTGCGCCCGTCACGGCGATACTGGTGTCTTGCAGAAAGCGTACGCGAAACGGGAACAGTTGAACTTCGATCGCCGCGGCATTCTCTTCATTCCCCAGCAACAGATTGCCCGCGCGCAATGCCAGGGGATCCATCACACCACTGACCGAGACGCCCATATGGCGAAAATTGAAGCGTCCCAGATCCTGCACTGTGTTAAGCGCACCGCTTTGTTCAATCTCAATCACAGTTCAATCCTCTGCGGCAGGAAACGAATACGATCGCCCGGTGCCATCAAGGCTGGCGAGGATGCCAAGGGATCAAACACATCCAGTTCGGCAAAGCCGATAGCGTTCCAGCCGTTGGGGCCGGTCAGCGCTGACACACCCGCCTGCGCGCCACCAATGGTCACCGTGCCTTTCAACATACTTAGCGACGGTACTTTCTTCCTTGGCGTAGCCAGCTGCGGATCCAGCCCGTGCAAATAACCAAAGCCTGGCGCACTGCCCAGGGCGAACACCGTGTATTCGCTCTGATGGTGGCGACGCACCACTTCGCGCGCGCTAAAGCCGGTGTGGCGGCAGACCGCATCGATATCGATCGCGTGTTCGCCGCCATAATGCACCGGGATTTCAATCAGTTTGCCTTGCGGACTGGTCGCCTGAGCCTGATCCCACGCCGCTTGCAGGCTAAGACGAACGGCGGCTTCATCAACAGGGATGTGGCGGAACAGCACCAGCAAATTGGTGACGCCAGGAATCAAGGCTTCAACGGCTTCATCCGCTTGCAGCAGACGTGCCAGTGACCAGATGCGGCGTTGGGCGGAGAGATCAAACCCACCCGGGGCTTCCACCAGCCACGCACGCGCGCCGATGGTGGAAAGGGTAATCGCGGAGGAGCAAGCCAGCGCGGGGGCACTGGCGGGCTGGATATCAGATGGCGACATCACGGGCATGGTTATTCCAGCGGTTCAAATTTCAGACTGGAGAGCGGCTGTACGCGCTCTTCACGCACCATCTTGTATTCGGTGTTTGGCCCAATCCAGGTGTTCCAGATTTTATCGATGGTGCCGTCATCGTCCATGGCTTTCAGGCCACTGTTGACGCTGGCGAGCAGCGCCGGTTCATCTTTCTTCATGCCGACACCAATCGGCTCCAGCGCCATCGGCTCTTTGATCATCGCCAGATCGATGCCGTCTTTTTTCGCCTGAGCAATGGTTTTGATACCGGTCATGGTGTTGGTGACGAAGCCTACAGACTTGTTCTGTTCCAGCGCCAGGAACGCCGAAGCGGAATCCTGGAAGGTCACGGCTTTGCCACCCTTGATATGGATCGACTGCTCAGAAGTGGTGCCTTTGGTGGCGCTGATGCGTTTGCCCTGGAAGTAGCTCAACGGCTTATCCGCCAGTGGAGCTTTGACCAGCAACATCTCCTTCGCTACGTAGTATGGATCGCTGAACTGGATCTGATTACCACGGGTCTTGGTGTAAGCGAGGTTAGCAATCAACACATCGGCGCGGCCGGTGGCAATAACGGCAATACGTGCTTCAACGGATGTCGGCACCAGCGTGAGTTTGACATCCATATGTTTGGCTAACGCGGTACAGAGATCGATATCCATCCCAGCCAGCTGGCGCGTTTGTGGATCCGGTGAAGAGAACGGAGGCACGTCAGAGTAAACGGCACACTTCAGTTCGCCGCTGGATTTAATGTTCGCCATCATGTCTGCCTGCGCCGCCGAAATCGCCAGCAGTGGCAGCAGTGCCAACCCGATGGTAGTACGTCTTTTCATGGTCATGTGCATTCCCTCAATAGTGGATGCTGCCTCGCAGCGCAAAAGTTCGCTTTTCTGGACTATATCGGCTTTGTTTTACGTCGAAAAAGAGGGAAAGCGTTGCATGCAATAGGGAAATGATATGACCCAAGGCGATAAGTTATTTCTATTCAGGTAGAGCGAAAAAGTGTTATCCAGCGCACAGTTTTCTACTTAGTGTGAAGCGCGTTGTCCTCTCGGCAATCCTGCCGATTGCACGCAGTAGAGAGAGAAGAGAAAGCGCATGAATCCCCGTTTAGGCGTGTTACTGAAGATATTTGCCGCGCTCTGCGCCACCTTGATGCTGGCCTGTGTGAAGGGCCTCAATGGCGCGATGCCCACCGGCGAAGTGATCTTTTTCCGCAGTTTTATCGCGCTGTTCCCCTTGCTGATCTGGCTGAAATTCCAGGGCAACGTGCTGGAAAATCTGAAGACGCGCAACCTGTTTGGCCATTTCATTCGTGGTTTTTCCGGCACTGGCGGCATGTATTTTAACTATCTGGCGCTGGTGTATATCTCGTTAGCCGATGCCACAGCGCTCAGCTATGCCGCGCCTTTGTTTACGGTGATGATGGCGGCGATGCTGCTGAAAGAGCGAGTGCGAGTGTCCCGCTGGGTGGCGGTCGTGGTGGGATTATCCGGCATTCTGATCATGCTCTCGTCCAGCCTCGCGGCCAGCGGTGGTGTGCTGGCAGGCGGTGCCAGCAGTGCGACGGCCAGCCTTGGCGTGGCGTTTGCGCTGATTGCGGCACTCTGTACGGCGACCTCCAATGTGCAGATCCGCTTCCTTAATGGCATCGAAAAGCCCGGCGCGATTGTGTTCTATTTTTCATTGATGACCACGCTGATTGGCCTGGCGACGGCATTCTTTGGCTGGGCGAAACCCAACGGCTTGCAGCTGTTGTTGCTGGTGGGCTGTGGTCTGTTTGGTGGGTTGGCGCAAATTCTGGTTACGCTGAGCCTGCGTTATGCCGATGCCTCGTTACTGGCCCCCTTTGATTACACCACGTTGGTATGGTCGATGCTGATTGGTTATCTGTTCCTCAACAGCCTGCCTGGCAGCACCACCATCTTTGGTGCATCGATTGTGGCGCTGGCCGGGATTTTTGCGGTGTGGCGCGAAAACCGGCAGCGCAAGTTGGCGATGGTGAGCACCACGCCGTGATATGCACCTCGCGCCGCAAGGAATATATCTGTCCATTCTTAGCTACCGTCTTGCACGTCTAATGTAGGGGCGCGATTAATCGCGCCTCTTAACCCTTAACGGTAAATATCATCAATAATCTCGACCTGCTTATTGTGCAGCGTCTCTGCCAGCCAGCCGCGCTCCAGCGAACCGGTTTTTGCCAGCTCGAAGTTACGCTCATCCACGATTAAATAGGCCTGTGCCGCTTCAAGAATGCGTGCCGCATCCTGACGTGGAATGATAATCACACCGTCGGCATCACCCAGCACAATATCGCCAGGCGAGACATGGATCTTGCCGCAGGCAATCGGCACGTTAATTTCGCCTGGGCCATCTTTGAACGGACCGCCGGGGGTATGCCCAGCGGCATAAATCGGGAAGTCCATGCGTGATAAGCCGTCGATGTCACGTACCGGGCCATCCAGTACAATCCCTTCCATGCCACGCTGTCTGGCGTAGGTGGCCATCACTTCACCCATCAATGACTGGCTGCGGTCGCCCTCATTCGACAGAATAATCACATCGTTTGGCCCGGCCATATCCAGCGCTTTGTGCAACATCAGGTTATCGCCGGAACGTGCTTTCACCGTGACTGCCAGACCGCACATGATCGGTTTTTGTGGCGCGGTTTTCAGGCTGATCTCCGCTGACAGCGCGGGTAGGCGGCTCATGCAGTCCGCGACCACCGCGGCGGGTAAACAGCGAAAGGCTTCCAGTAAGGGTTCGGCATCAGCTGGGCGACGAAGATAAATACGGTTTCCTGCGGTCATTTTATTCTCCTGTCAGGATTTACTTGGGTTTATAGGGGTAAGAGAGGGATTGGCTCGCTCTTCACGGGTGAATGCGCCGGAGAGTGGCGTGCCATCGACGGTGTCGTAATGGCGAAGTGCCTGCGGTTTCAGCCAGCGCTGCACGCGGGAAGGCATATCAAAACCAATCAGCAGCATCACCACGAAGGTCAAGCCAAAGGAGAGTCCACCCAGTGCACCGCCCAGCGACGCATGCTGCGCGATCAGTGCACCCAACACCGGTGCTAATGCACCACCCAGCGAGCCGATGTTGTAGATAAAGCTGAGATTGGCGGCACGCTGTTCGGTATCGAAATAGCCGCTGATCATTTTCGCCAGTAGCCCGCCGACACCCTGGCTGAATAGCTGCTGCAAGAAGATGAGCAGGCACAGCAACCACACATTCGAGCCGTTCAGCATAAACACCGGGATGATCAGCAACTGGGCGACTAACAGGCTGAGAACATAGGTTTTGCGTGTGCCTATCCGATCGGCAGCAATGCCCGCCACGCAACAGCCCAGCCCCATGCCAAAGCGGCTGAAGGAGAACACTAACGCCACCACCTCAGGTGAATAGTGCAGATCGGTTTTCAGGTAAGTCGGTAACAGCGCATGGATCGGCCACCCGTAAAGGAAGACGCAAATAATCGTCACCGTTAGCATCAGGCTGGTGGGCCAGCGATCGCCGCCACTCTGCACCAGGAAGCGAATAAAAATAGCGGCCGTGGTGATGGCTAACAGCGCGGTTGCCCAACCGGAGCTTTGATGATCGAAACAGAAGTAGAGCGCAACGGCAGCAACAATCCCGAGCAGTATGTTGAGGTTATTCCGTAAGCGATTGGGGCTGCGAAACAGCGCATCAATCATGGTGATGGCGGGTTGTGAGGCTTTCGCCTTCGCGGCGGCCCACTCTTCAGCTTCTGGGATGGCACGTCGTAGCCATAAGGCATAAAACACCGGGATTATGCCGAGGTAAAACAGCGCTCGCCAGCCCCATAGCGGCACCACCCAACTGTAAGCCAGCACCGATAAAATAGCGCCAGCGGAGAACCCTGAATTAAGAAAGGCACTGGCTTTGTTACGCATGTCTTTTGGCCAGGTTTCGATGGCATAAGCGGAACTGGTGCCATATTCACCCGCCATGCCAATCCCGACCAGAACACGGGCAATAAACATCCATGTATAATTCGGCGCAATACCGCAGGCGAATGTTCCGCCAGCAAATAATATGATGCTGGTGATCATGGCGCTTTTTCGGCCATATTTATCACCCATTGCACCCAGCGCTAATCCACCAAACCAGCGTAAGATAAAAGCAGCGGAAATTAAGGCCGCGGCTTCTGCTGTCGAAACATGAAATTCAGCCATTATTTCGGTAAGCACCAGGGTAATAATGACGAAGTCAAACCCGTCCAGCAAATATCCCATCCATGCAGCCCAGAATGCCTTCCATTGCTGGCGGTTAAGCCTTTTATACCACGGCAACGCGATCGTCTCTTCAGGCATAATTCACTCCCGATGCAATGACAGAGTAGGGGGATCCCGGCTGTTATCAACAGCCGGGTATCAGAGGTTATTTTTCTGTTTGAGCAAGAATACGGGATAAATGGCGTGTTACGGAGTGTGTGTTACGGCTTACGAAGTCACGATCACGAAATATTATTTAGGGATGCGTTAACTATCTGATAAATAATTTTATTGAAATTTTTTATGGGGGAATAAATTAATATTATGACCTGAGGTTGTTTTATTGTTTCCCCTTAAAAGAATAGTTTTAAAACATCCTATTCTTCACTGAAAGACCCTGTAACGGTAATCGGTATGATCTTATGAGTCCTGCTCATAGGCGCTTGCGTGATTGTTGCCTTAATCGCATCCAGTCCCCTTTGCTACAGTAGAGTCATTGATAAAACAGAGGACAAAAACCATGTTGCGATTCATCAAAAACGGCTCCGTACCCTCACGTAAAGGTCCAGCAGAGTATTTCACCGGTACGGTGCGTTTGGATGCCCCTTTCCAGGCTGATGCCCCTGCACGCGTAGGTGGCGCAACGGTGACATTCGAGCCGGGCGCGCGGACTGCATGGCATACGCATCCGCTCGGACAAACTTTGATTATTGTGCATGGGCAAGGCTGGATTCAGTGTGAAGGTGAGGCGATTCAGGTGATGAATCAAGGTGACATTATCTGGATCCCAGAGGGTGTGAAGCACTGGCATGGCGCAACCCCGGATAACGCGATGTCGCATATCGCCATTGCTGAATCGGTGGACGGCAGCCCGGTGACCTGGATGGAGCAGGTGAGTGACGAGGATTATCGGTTGTAGTCTATTAAGGGATGCTGCAAGGCATCCCGCAATTCAAAGTCTCAAACGTAGGTTGTCGCTCACTTCGGCTATCAAGGTGTGGGGTACTTCTTGCTCACGAGCCCGAGTTGCCCATTGCGCTACGGCTTCCACTGTTTCATCTATTAACCGATCCAGATTTTGTCTGTTGAACAGTGGACTGATCTTCTCCAACGTATAGAAATCATGGCGAGTGAAATTGTCGCGTTTACCATTCAATGTCATCCAATGGCTGTTCACCCATTTACTCCCGGGTTTAAAGCTATAAGCCAGATCGTAAGCCGGAGCCAGCTTCCATTCTTTGCCTTTCAACATGAAGGAAAAATTCTTGGCATGATCGTCGTGGTTACGCGCCACAATATTAAATATCATGCGCTTCATCAGTTGTTCGGCATCACGCGCTGAAAGATTAAGTTGCCGCGCAACACTAAACATTTCCGCATAAGAAAATGAGCCTGGTTTTTTATAATCGACATGCGCGAGACCATTCAGGGTTTGCACATGAATCTTCTGATTACCAATGCGATCAAAACGCTGGGTAATGAAGTGGCGGCGATGGCCTTCAGCTAATAAGTGTGATGGCATCATGTCGATACCACATGCTTTCGCCATCTGATAGTAGACGTACTCCATGGCACCAAAGCCTAATGGGTCACCAAAAGTTTCTTGGTTACGATTATGTTCACTCACGCCGTCAAACTTCATCAAGTAGTGCGTGAAATTAACCGGGACCATGGCTTGTCCAGATCGTACCTGAGTAAATTCATCATCAAACGCCAGAACCGCTTTAGGTCTTGCCCCGCCTGCGCTCATTCCAACTGATAGCAGTGAAAGCATGCCTTCCCGATCTTCATCTCCGTCCCGATGCAGCTCTGTAGAGAATGCGCCTCGTGCATCAAGGATTTCCTGAGCGGTGGCGACAAGCGAGGTTATCTCAATCGAGTTTGAGGCATTTAGACTACGGAGTTTTGTCGCTGGAGCGTATTCCAAGGCGCCCATCCCGCGTTTCCCCGTATATTGCAGTCTTTGAAGGGGGGTAATGTCATCAGGGCGTTTACCTTGGCCTGCAACCCAGGCATTGAGAACAGCATTGCCAAAATCGTCTGGTAACGAGTCGGCAATCAGCCCGGGTAACCCTTTAAACGTTGGAAACGCCAGCTCTGGGAAACGATAGATTTGTGTTGATAGCGGCATTTTTAGCGGTGAGAGCTCTATGCCTTGCTTGATAAAGCTGGATGCATACTCGAACGCCCCTACGCCTTTTTCTGAATCAAAGCTGACCGCGCCAACATCCTGTTGTGCATAGCTCACATTGATGACTTCCATTACCATTCTGAATTCTCTTCCCTGAGCGGCTTATCTTTACGTTGCCCTGAAGCTCTCCTTCTCTGTTTGCCCTGTAACTTTGCAAGTTGAATCGGGGATATTTCCTGCGGTGGCAAAAACAGATTCAGTGTTTCAGTGAGATCCAACGCTACCATGATGGCGATAAAGACATCTAACTGCGCTTTTCCTTTTTCAGCATTGAGCACGGACTTACGTGCAACACCTGCACGTTCAGCAACCTCCGTTTGCGTTAAGTCACGATTAAGACGGGCTTGCTTAAGTCGCTGACCAATCTCTTCGGCCAAAGCCTGTGCGGAAAGGGTAGTCATTCCTATAATGCCCCAAATAATGAACTTTAACTTTATTTTAGTGCTTAATGTTCTAAATGTGGAACTTTATCGGTTAACTGATGTTTTAATAGAGGTGTTTTATAAGGTTCTGTTTTTTGCACTTTACTAGATTAATGGTGAGTTAAGTGCCAAATTTGGAACATAAACAGTGCTTTGAGTTGATGGCAGGGAGGGGGGAACAGAATGACAAACGCAGAAAAGCAAAAACCCAGCCATAAGCTGGGTTTTCAGAATGTTGGTGCCCGGACGCGGAATCGAACCACGGACACGGGGATTTTCAATCCCCGTGTCCGGTTGTTAACGTTTTGGTCTTTTTGTTGCTGGATTGCTAATCGCACCTGAATCAATTTCAGGTGTATCAAATGCATTCAAAATCAGAGCTTTATAAAAAACAGGGTTCAAAGCCCAAAATTTTACCTGTTGTTTCAACCAAAGGTGGAGAAGGGAAATCAACTCAAGCCGCAAATCTGGGTGGTTTTCTTGCAGATGCAGGTATAAAAACGCTCATCATTGACGGCGACCATGCCCAGCCAACTGCCAGCAGTATCTATCCCTTAGAATATGAAGCACCTTGCGGGCTCTACGAGTTGCTCATGCAAACCGTCGACCTATCCCAGGCCGAAAACATCATTTCCCGCACCGCGTTCACGAACCTTGATGTCATTGTCTCAAACGATCCGCGCAATCTTTTACCTACCTACATGCTCAATGTTGCAGATGGGCGGGTACGTCTGCGCAATGCATTGTCAAACTCGGTATTTAGCCAGTATGACGTCATCCTGATTGATTCGCAGGGGTCACGTTCAGTGATGTCAGAACTGATTATTCTGGCCGCAACCGGCGAGATGATTGGAATGGTCAAGCCTGTGCTGCCTGATGTGCGTGAATTTATGCGCGGCACAGTTGCTCTGATGGAAGAACTGCTCCCTTACATGGCTTTTGGGATCAGTCTTCCGAGTATACGCATGCTGGTTAACTGCATGGACTATACGCTGCTTGCGAAAACCACGGTTGAACAGGCCGAAAGCATCATACTGAGTGGCGATTACAGTCAGCATTCAGACAAGATCGTCATCAACATGCTACAGACGCGCATTTATGATCTTGATGTTTATAAGCAGGGGCATGCGGCCGGTCAGCCTGTTCACCGCCTGGAGAAAAAAACGTCCCGTAAGAGCGATTCAGCATTCGACTCAATGCACAAACTTGCCTGCGAACTGTTCCCTGAATGGAAGCATAAGTTCGACGTGCTTGCGGAAGAAGGGGGATCAAAATGATCCTATCCCCTTTTTTTTCAGCAGCCCTCACCATGATAGTTAATAAAATCAATGCCGGACGGCAGCTGAGTATAGGTGTTATCAAGCGGCCCTCGGCAATGGCCCCTCTCAAGGGAGGTGCGTATGTCTGACAACCGCAGAAATATTCCAGGTATTTATTCACCTGATGCCGAGCAGTCTGTTATCGGTGGCCTGATGCTGGATAACGATCGCTGGGATGACGTTGCTCTCCATCTGAGTGCTGATGATTTCTTTATCAAGGTGCATAAGGCCATCTTTCAGGAAATGTCCCGGCTGGTATCAGCCGGTAAACCACTTGATCTGATTACGCTTTCTGAAAGCATTGAACGTCGCGGTAAAGACGCTCTTGAGCAACTGGGGGGATTCGCTTACCTGGCTGAGCTGGCAAAAAATACGCCCAGTGCAGCAAACATCGTTGCTTACAGTGAAATTGTTGCCAGAAACAGCCGTGGGCGGCAGCTGGCGGCCATTGGTGCTGAGATTACCGAACAAGTCAAAATGCCCGGAACGAATATTGAAAAGCTCATGGAAACCGCCGAGCAGAAAATAACTCGCCTGGCAGAACGTGCTGAGCCTGAACAGGCCGTGACGCTAATTGATGGTATGGAAAAGCTGCTGACGGAGCTGGAGCGCCGGTGCAACGTTCCCGATGGCATTACCGGCACGCCCACCGGGTTTGACGAGTTTGACGCGATGACCAGCGGTCTACAGCCTGGTGATCTGGTGCTCATTGCGGCCCGCCCGTCTATGGGAAAAACGGCGTTTCTGATAAGCCTCTTGCTCAATTCACTGCAGAAAAAAGTGGGTTCAATAGGCCAGTTTTACAGTCTTGAGCAGCCTACTGAACAAATCCTCATGCGCATGGTTGCATCACTGGGCAATGTTGATCTTACCCATCTTAAAAGTGGATTAATGGATGATGAGGACTGGGCTCGTGCCTCATCCGCGGCCAGTTTGCTTATGGGCGATCTCAAGGACAGCTTAATCATAGATGATACAGGCTCGCTCACGCCGGCGATGCTGCGTATCCGCGCACGTCGTAATGCCCGCCGCTACGGTCACCCGTCCATTATCGGGCTTGATTATCTGCAGCTGATGCGCTGTCCGGACCAGGAGAACCGCACGCAAGAAATCGCCGAAATATCCCGTTCCCTGAAAGCGCTGGCCAAAGAGATGGGTTGCCCGGTCGTTGCACTTTCGCAACTGAACCGACAGCTGGAAAACCGTGCGGATAAGCGGCCTAACAACGGTGACCTGCGTGATTCTGGCTCACTTGAACAGGATGCTGACCTGATTATTTTTATCTACCGTGACGAGGTTTATCACGAGAAAACTGAAGATAAAGGTGTTGCTGAAATCATCATCAGCAAACAACGTCAGGGACCCACAGGGACAATACGCCTGCAGTACGAAGGTCGCTATACCCGCTTTAATGCCATGGACAAACAGGCGGGGAGATCAGTATGAGCAATGTCAGCAAACTGGACCTGGGCTCAGCGATGCTACAGCGGGGCAGATCGCCCGCTAAGGTTAATGCCGGTACTGATACAGCTCCACTGCCGGTCAGTGAGATGGCGATGGTACTGACCCTTGATCAGTTGCGCCCCAACCCCGATAACCCGCGTAAAGGCCGTAACCCACGCTATGAAGAGATCAAATCTTCGGTGCGTGCACGCGGTCTGGATTCCATACCTAAGGTCACGCGTGACCCTGATGGCGAAGATGTTTATATCTTCAGTGACGGAGGAAACACGCGATATCAGATCCTTTGTGAGCTCTGGCAGGAGACCGGTGATGAACGGTTTCACCGTGTTCACACCATTTTCAAGCCGTGGCCGGGCAGGCTCAAATGCCTCGTAGGCCATCTGGCCGAGAATGAGGTGAGGGGCGACCTGACGTATATAGAGAAAGCGTTCGGGGTGCATAAAGCGCGCGTCATTTATGAGGAGCAACTGGGCCGCAGCGTCACGTTGAGGGAGCTTTCAGACCTTCTCGGGCAGGAGGGCTATCCGATTGATTACTCTAGCGTTAGCCGGATGGAGGACACCCTCAACTATCTGTACCCACATATGCCCAGACTGCTGGAATCGGGTATGAGCCGGGGACAGGCAACGCCTCTGCTCAGTCTTCGTTCGTCGGCGATGAAGGTCTGGAAAATTTTCAGCGGTGACGTCCGGCCCGATACAACTCTGGACGAAGTATTTGGATCGACATGCAAGGGCTTTGACGAACCTGACTGCTATGCACTGGATGTGTTCAGGGATGAATTTATCGGCCAGCTTGTTAAGGCATTACCTCATCCGAGCCTCAATTACGATCGCTGGCTGATTGAACTGGACCCGCGCGAACAAAAACGCCGTGAGCAGTTTGGTGAGCCGCCACCGCTACCCTCGCTCACGCCGCCGCCCGGGCGGTCTGCTGGTCGTGAGCGCGCTGAGCCGGGTGTGACCATTCTGCCGTCGGATACTTCATCAGCCCTCCAGCCCACGGGTCTCCGGAGCGGTACGTTAACGTCTAACGGCCGCCCTGAACCAGCGCCGGACCTGACTTTGAACACGTCACTGCCTGACGCAGCGTCAGTCACTGCCGGCAGTGAACCGCGTCGCGAGGTGCAGAACGATTTGTTTGGCGGGCGTCCTGTCATCAGCGGCGAAAGTGAAATTATCACGGATGAGAATGCGTCCTTATCCTCGCCTGAGTTCAGTGCCGGCTCGCTTGTCTCGGCGTTCACAGATCCTGAAGAGGCCTACTCTGCTGAGGTAATCAGTTCTGTTGCTTTCGCGGAAACCGGGCTGGAACCGGTCAGCGATATCTGGCACATCTCCGCGCTGCAGGATGATACGGAACATCTGCAGGATATGGCATATCGCCTTGTGTTTGAGATTGCTGAGGCCATGGGCTGCGCGGACTGTGTGCGGGAAGATAAAAATCCTTTGTCTGCCGGTTTTGCCGTATCCGACAGCACCCGCGAATTTACGCTGTTTCTGGCGGGTCTTTCCGGTTCAGTTCCCAATTCTCAGTTCAATATGTTTATGTTTTGCCTGAATTTCTTCGGATCGCAGGTTCCTTCGGATACGGCCGTTTTTGATGATATTACGGTAGTGAAAACAATGCGCCTTATCCGGGTTATCCGTCGCCTGCGTGAACTGCAACGCCTGGCTGCTCAGGGAGGGGACAATGTCTGACGATCTCAATGATGAAATGGCGCAGGCCAGCACTGCCCTTTTTACTCAGCGCGGTATTGATGCAATCCGTGCAAAGGTGCAGTGTCTGCGGCCCTCAAAAGAAATCTGCGAATGCTGCGGTGCCGATATTCCCCCTGAACGGCAACGTGCCGTTCCGGGTGTGGAGTTCTGTGCCGGCTGTCAGGACGTGAAGGAAAAGCAGATGCGTCATCGTTCGGCTGGCGGCAGAGGGAACGGGTATGTCTGAGCAGGCAAAAGTTCTCGAACGCATACGGCGCCTGATGGCGCTGGGAACCCGCAATAGTAACCCCCACGAAGCCGCACGGGCAGTCAGGCTGGCTCAGCGGCTGATGCAGCGCCACGGCCTGACAGCAGACATGCTTTCACTCAGTGAGGTCAGCGAGTCCGTGTGTCAGGGGCTTAGCAGTAATGCCGACAAAGTCCCGGCTTGGCTGAGCTCGCTGGCGACCGTCGTCTGCATGGCCACGGGCAGTCGTTGCTGGTTTGGCTGGTATATCCATACCAGCCTTCAGGGTGTGAACAGCGTGCGCAGGGCACTTCACTTTTACGGTTTTAATGAGCGTCCCGAGGTGGCGAACTACATCTTCACCGTTCTGCAGCGGCAGCTTAAGGTTGCTACAGACGCGCACATGGCAGGGTATCGCAAGCGACGCATCCTCATCGGCACGCTGAGGCGCCGGGCCGACCAGTTCAGGGAGGGCTGGGTCGCCGGCGTCTGGCAGGTGCTGCAGTCGTTCGCCCCGACAGACGGTGAAAATGTCGTCCTCAAACGCTGGCTTGGCCAGCGTCATTCCGGTGAAACGCTGCGGGAACTCAACGTGCGTAATGCCGGAAGGTGCCGCGGTGACAGACTGGCCCGGGAAAAGGGTTTTCTGACCGGCCGTGAAACGGAATTACATCAGGGAATAGGCGGCGCTCAGGCTCCGCGACAGATTACAGCGCAGGAGAATGTACATGACTGACTTTCTTTTATGGATTGCCTGCCTGTCAGGCTGGTTTTTTGATGTTCTGCTCGTCGCTGACCAGACAATTTCAGGAGGTGGCCTGTGAGCCAGCATAATCTTTCTCAGGCCACCACGGCCATTCTCTCTTCACTTCTTATGGACGTTAAGAGCGGTAACATCCGCCGATGTGAGTCGCTGGGGATGTCAGTTGAGGAGATAAGGGCACTCAGTCAGTTGAGTCTTGATGAGTTGCATTATCTCAGCCAGTCGCACGTCTCCGTTCTGGATATCAGCCTGAATCATGAAAATTTCTGGCTGATGCTGAACCAGGCCCGCAACGAACTTAAGCGCATGCTGATGATTGATCGTGCACTCGAGCTTGGCGGGTCCATGGAGCTGATTGACAAGTACTTTGGCCTTTCTCCAGCTGAGGTAAGCGCCCGTCGCCGACTGATGGGAATTGAGTCGCGGCAGGGACGTACACAGTCCCTGACGGAACCGCAGGATGCGGCGCTCTGGACCGAGTGGAAAGCGGCCGGACTGTCCTCTCCCGACTCTCATCAGGCGCTGGAGGCAATGATGCTGGCTTCTGAACAACACGGTCTGTCACTGACTGCCGTGTGGAGCCGGGTCAGTCAGTGGTGCCGCGAGGCAGGTGCTGCAGCACGCCGGTCTGAATCTACCGTACGTAAGGAGGCGTGATGCAGCTGGGTGATTTCTCTCCCCGTCAGCAGGTGTCGCCGGCTGTGAGGCGCCGCGCACAGACGCTGTTCCGGGCAGCATGCTGCGGACACAAGGTGTTTCGCCGGCTGACCATGAACGGTTATCTCAAGATAGATGTGGGTCCGTTCTGGCGCATCCTGAGTAAAGATGGTGGACGGCAGTGGTGGCTGATGGATCATGAGACCTACAACCGTGAAATTCGCCGGTAAAGGACGACCGCTGATGACCACACAGTGCCGGGCCTAGCCCGGCACTGTGCTGTCTCAGGCAGAAGAGGAGATGATTAAATGACCATTCCGGCCGATAGCATTGTGGCGCACACGCTGTCCAGAATGCAGAAAAATCTTGAGCGGCGGTCAGATACCGGCGATGTCAGCCAGGAGCGCAGCGGTCTGCTGTTTATGGGCAATGTGCACGACGCTTTTCCGCGCAGGCTGTTCCTGGACACGCGCCTTTCACCGCTGGATAAAACCGCCTGGGTGATGATCCGGCTTTATGCGCAGCAGAATGAGGGCGCCATTTTTCCTACCTATGATGAACTACAGGCTCAGCTCGCATCAGCCCATTCAGATAAGGCATCCAGGGACACGGTCAGTCGCGTTCTGCTGATGCTGCGCCTCACCGGCTGGCTCAGCCTGTGCAAACGCGTACGCGATGACCGCGGCCGGGTAAGGGGGAACATTTATGCACAGCATGATGAGCCGCTGGGTTACCGTGATGCAGAAACCTTTGACCCGGGCTGGCTGAAGCTGGTCGAAGACAGCTGCCTCAGCCGGAACAAAGCCGTCCGGATGACGGCGTTGGCCTTAGTAAATGACATCCTCCAGGACACGGGGATGCGGCATCGCCACAGCCGCCTTGCGCTGATTGAGAGTCGACTGGGCGCACCGGAGACGCCTGCTCAGATGGTCCATCAGCGGCACACTGAACAGCTGAGTCCGAAAAACGGACTCAGTACACCTCCAACAGATAAAATACCGGGTCCTGATTCAGGACCCAGTGATAAATCAACAAGTTACACCGGAGTCCGAAATCCGGACTGTAACGTACGTTCTTTCACACAGAGTGTGAATAAAAAAACGTACGTACCCTGTGAAAATCACTATCTGCCTGACGATTTTCTGAACGGGCTGAACAGCGAAGACCGTCACATGCTGACCTCGCAGATGGCCTCGCTGCCTGAGGTCGTCGCAAAGGCCCTTGCTGGCATGCTGCAGGAACAACTTAACCGGGGCAAACTGGCCAACCCTGCTGGCTGGCTGTTTTCCATGCTGCGCCGGGCGCGAAACGGTGAACTGAAACTGTCCGACGAGACGTCGAAGCGCGATGCCGCTGGTGAGCCTTTGCGTATGACGGAGACGCGAAAAGTCCCGCCAGCGAATCTGCCAGTGATGCCAACCAGTCGCCCGTCACCGGAGGATGTCAGGGCAATGATCAGTGCCATACGAAACAAAATAATCACCTGAAACAGCGATTGAAAAGCGAGCATTTTTGCTGGGCGCAGCGAGGTTAATAATCGTATAGAGGTGCTGTTAATGCAGTGAACCTGACGTACAAAAAACCAGCAACATTAAACCGTTCAAATAATGAACTTGTTGCGGGGCGCAACAAGATTAAAAAATGAACAGAAGAATAATTTCATGCTGATGATTAAGAGTTTCACATTGTTGTAAGTGCACAGGTTTCACGACTATGCCTGCTCATCTTAACTGAACACAGGTGACGACAACGATGGCAGATCAAAAAGTAACTAAGACGGGTTCGCTTCAGTCAGAGATGACAATTGCGCTCCACACAAATTATGCAATAGGTTTATGGCAGGGGCGCAGGCCGGGAAAACAGGAGGGTAATGTTCCTGTAAAGCATGGCATTATCGGAATGCCGCAGTTTTTTCATCGTGCAACGCTTATCAACCAAGACTCGCTCAAAAACAATCCCTGGGCAGATGAAGCTATGTACAGGCTTGAAGAAAAGTTAAAAGCAGCAACAGAAAGAATGTCTGAATTGATTCAGAAGCTTGAGCAAGAGGTCGCCTTATTACCCAAAGGAGTAACTCTTACAGAAGTGGCATCAGTTGAACCTCTAGACATTCAAGTCTTTACTCGTACTCCTCTTGGTTACCGATGTGTATTTCTTCTTGTTGGCTTTGATCAGTTTGCCAAAAAGGTACTTCAGGCATCTCATTATGGTTTGATCACCCGCAACGCGCGCGATTCGTATCTCAGTGAAGGGGGAAGATTGCTGCGTCAGATTTATGGAACCGTGCTTTCATATCGCCGAGTGGAAGCTACCCGAATCGATGCAGCGGAGAATAATGACATCTGGAAAAAAGCCTGTGAAATTGCGGGAGAGCCTGACCAAGCTATCCTGCTGGGACATAAGCGTTCTGCTTTCTCTCCACCGGTCAATGAAGCAAGCGTGAACCTCCTTCGCCTGCGTTATCAGGCTATCTGAGACGCCGGAGGCAGTCATGCGGCTTTATATTTGTGAAAAGCCCTCTCAGGGGCGAGATCTTGCTGGCGTGCTGGGTGCAACTCGTCGCGGTGAAGGATTTCTGTCGGGCAGCGGCGTGACCGTGACATGGGCGGTGGGTCATCTCCTTGAAACGGCTTCTCCTGAAGCCTACGGTCAGCAGTACGGTAAACCCTGGTCACTTTCAGCGCTGCCGATCCTGCCAGCTCCCTGGCAGGTCGTTGTAAAAAAGGACACGCAGGATCAGTTCAAGGTCATTGAGCGGTTGCTTCGCCAGGTTGATGAGGTGGTCATTGCCACCGATGCTGACCGTGAGGGTGAAGTTATTGCGCGAGAGCTGCTGGACTATTGTAGCTGGGAAGGCCCGGTGCAGCGTCTCTGGCTCTCTGCTCTGGATGAACCCAGCATCCGTGCAGCACTTCAGGACCTCCGCCCCGGCCAGGCCACGCTCGGCATGTATCATGCCGGCCTGGGACGTGCCCGTGCTGACTGGCTGATAGGGATGAATCTCTCGCGGCTTTACACCCTGCGAGCCGCCGAAGCTGGCTTTGACGGCGTGATCTCCGTCGGGCGAGTGCAGACCCCCACGCTGGCGCTGGTTGTCCGCCGGGACCGCGAAGTCGCGTCTTTTGTGCCAAAACCCTACTGGCAGGTCAAAGCGCTTCTTTCGGCTGGCGGCCTTACCTTCCCAGCGCAGTGGGTGGCGGCGAAAATCTATACTGACGATGAAAAGCGCTGTATCCACCAGAATATCGCGCAGCAGGTGGCGCAACTCTGCCGGCAGACAGGACGTGCTGTCGTCACCGAGTGTGAGACGAAGCGTGAAAAAGTTGCGGCCCCTCTGGCGTTTTCGCTTGGTTCCCTTCAACAGGCCTGCGGCAGACTCTGGGATATGTCTCCCCAGCAGGTGCTGGATACCGCTCAGAGCCTGTATGAAAAGCATAAGGCGACAAGCTATCCCCGGACCGACTGCGGTTATCTGCCTGAATCCATGCAGGAGGAGGTCTCCGGCGTACTCGATGCCATCGGCCGAACTGATCCGGATTGTGTGCCATTACTGACTCGTCTTGACCTGACATTTGTGTCTCGCATATGGAATGACAGGAAAATTACGGCACACCATGGCATTATTCCCACTCGAACCGCCTTTCAGCTCTCGGCCCTGACGGAGTCTGAGCGTAAGGTTTATCTTCTTATCCGTCGTAATTACCTCGCCCAGTTCCTGCCCCTGTATGAATCCGATATCACCCGGCTCCAGTTCGACATCGGCGGGCAGCTGTTCCGAACCACGGGGCGCACCGAGGCAGTAAAGGGCTGGAAGGCTCTCTTTGACAAAGCCGGAGATGAAGATGCGCAGGCGGATGACGATGCAGCGCTGGCGCTGCCACCGCTCTCTCAGAATGCCTCCTGCGCCGTGACAGGTGCTGAGGTAGCGCAGCTGATGACCCGGCCGCCGGCGCACTACACCTTTGCCACCCTGATTGGTGCGATGATGAACGCCTCCGCTTTCGTTACCGATATCGCGCTGCGTAAGGTACTGAAAGACAATGCGGGTCTGGGCACTGAGGCCACCCGTGCAGGTATAATTGAACAGTTGCTGAACCGCCGATTTATTGTGCGTAAAGGCAGTAAGCTGATGGCCACAGAACTGGGTAGTGACGTCATTGATGCTCTTCCCCTACAACTGACTGAACCCGGCATGACCGCGCTCTGGGAGCAGGCGCTGGATGAGGTCGCTGCAGGTCGCATGTCACTTGACGACTTTCTGCAACGGCAGGCTGGCTGGACGCGCAATCTGGTCAGTCAGGGCGCGCAGCAGCGGGTGAATATTCGCGTGCCTCCCTCCCCTCCCTGCCCACTGTGCGGAAGTAAAACCCGACTGCGAAAGGGAGAAAAAGGGGAATTCTGGAGCTGTCAGCGCTATCCGGTATGTAAGGGCGTCATTAATGTCAGCGGCAGTAAAAATAAACGTTCACGTAAGGCTAAGTCTCCTGAATCAAAGAAGAATTAATCCGTTGTCTCCGATTGCGGGCCATCAGGGGCTTTGCTATTGTGACACCGGCTCTGAAGCCGCACCCCGTGACTGCGGGTTCTGTCATCATCTAATGCATGTGCTGACGGAATACAGTCTGACTGGCCTCGTCCACACCTGAACGGGAGCCGGTAAGGCACGAAAACTCCGTGAAAACCGTGCCGGGAACTGAACACGCCAGCGGAGCTACTGTAAAATACAGCTTAACAACAGGTCGAAGGTGCAGACCTCAGAAGGCGGTGCCACATGGCGCCGCTTTTTTATTTTCATGCAGTGATGATTTTTTGCGCGGTTCAACGTTGACAACCGTTGCGACTGAATGAATGATTGTGGGGCTTATCGTTGTCTTCCCGACAACTGCCAATGTTCCAGTGATTTGAGAGGGACGCCTTCGGGTAATCACATGCCAAAGCCATCACAACCTGAGAGATGGCGCTTTCGGGCGGTTCTAAACCTGTTTAACCTTTGCAAACAGGGACCTGTTAGTCAGGTAAAGGTCCACTTCACCAATTCAGCCAGTCGGCAAATTATGCTGACCTCCCTGCGGGAAACATTTCCCGTACGGGACAAATGTTTCTCCGCTACCTGTTCAGTTTTACTCCGGAGAAAACATCATGACTGCAACTAATCAAACCCCTGCTTCAAATGGCTCTGCTTCTGGAAATCAGAAAAAAGAGTTTTTCAACCTTAATGTCAGCGGCATCGGTTATCTGAACTCGATACGTCGCGTTCAGGGCCCTAACGGTGAGTTCACCTGCGCTGTTATTAACGCTCTAACCGGTCCGACTGACAATGCTTCCTATACCCGATTTGATGTCACCATCGCGGGCCCGGAAGCAACCAAACTGATCAATCGCTGCCAGAAAGCCGTTGATGAAGAAGAAAAGGTGCTGCTCGGATTTGTACTGAGCGGACTGAAAGCCGATGTGTTTACCCTCCAGTCGGGTGATCACGCTGGTGAAAGTCGCCCTTCTTTGAAGGCCCGCCTGATAAAGGTGGAGTTCATCAAGAAAGGCCAGGACGTGGTTTACCAGGCACCCAATGCTTCCCAGACGCCGGAATCCGGTTCATCTGCTCCGAAAGAGTACGATCCGAACTCATTCTAAGCGTCACGGACACACCACCGGAACACATCCCGGTGGATGTGCTCCTCTCAACCCAATTCATAAGAGGAAATCATTATGTCCGCACGCGGCGTCAACAAAGTCATACTGGTTGGTCATCTCGGCCAAGATCCTGAAGTACGTTACATGCCAAATGGCAATGCAGTAACCGGTTTAAACCTGGCGACTTCAGAAACCTGGCGTGATAAACAGACCGGTGAAAACCGTGAAAATACCGAATGGCATCGTGTCGTGCTGTTTGGCAAGCTGGCTGAGGTTGCCGGTGAATACCTGCGAAAGGGTTCACAGGTGTACATTGAAGGCCAGTTACGCACCCGCAAATGGACTGATAACAGCGGTACCGATCGCTGGACAACTGAAGTCGTTGTGGGTGTTAACGGAACGATGCAGATGCTGGGCGGGGGTCGCAATAACAGCTCCAGTACCAGTGGAAACAATGCGCAATCAGGTCAGCAGGGTGGCTGGGGTCAACCTCAGCAGCCACAGCAGACTCCGTCAGCGCCAAGAAATCCACAGAATGAGCCACCGATGGATTTTGATGATGACATACCGTTCCTCGGACACGGTTATGGCATCTGTAAAAAAGCCATTTACGCAATTTCATAATGGATTCAGATAAATATACCCTCTTATGCGCCAGTTCAGTCTGGCGCTTTTTTCTTCTATAATGATGTTCATTAATCAGGAATGTCACTGGAGATCTACCATGAACACACGCTACGAAGCTGACGTTGTTGCCTGGGCTCAGGAGCAGGCAGCTTTACTCCGTGCCGGTCGGTTCTCTGAGATTGATATTGCTAATATCGCCGAGGAGATCGAAGACGTGGGTAAAAGCGAAAAGCGGGAGCTGGCCAGTCGTATGGCCGTTCTGCTAGCGCATCTTCTCAAATGGAAGTTTCAGCCAGGCCGTCGTGGGTCAAGCTGGCAGCGAACCATCAAAGAGCAAAGAAAAGCACTGGCATTACATATAAAAGGCACTCCGAGCTTAAAAACGGCTCTTACCGATAGTGACTGGATTGCTGCAGTATGGGCAGATGCAGTCTCTTCTGCAGCTCAGGAGACACAGCTTGATGTTTTTCCTGAAGATTGCATCTGGGAAATGGGACAGATCTTGTCTCAGGAATACTACCCGGATTGATTTTGTCAGCCTGTGTTAAGACTAAGCGCCATCATGGCGCTTTTTTTTATCCTGAATTTCCTGGTATTTAGTCAGTTATCGGAAACCCGTCCATGACATGAAACTTGCTTTTATGGCGTGGACGGGTTGCCCCGAAGGGGAGTTATTTTTCTGTTGCCAGCACTTCGGTCAGTTTGAACGAATCGGGCTGCAGCTGGATACTGTTGTAAATAGCGTTAATAGTAAACTTCTGACCAGGTTCGATATTACTGGCCATATCTACAGCCTGCCCGATGACGACGTCATTTTTGAGCAAATTAAATTTAACGATAATATTGCCGAGCGTTTTACCACTGGTATTTTGTCCCAGCCCTTGAATGTTCTGAAGACCGTTTTGCGTTTTCTGGAAGTGCAGGTCACTTACCGCAACTTTGTTGCTGGTCGCGGCCAAAGCTGCTGAGCTGGTAATGAAAGCTGCGGCGAAACAGATGGCTGATAATTTTCTTTTCATAACACCCTCTTGATGAGTAAACCTTAACGTGACGAACTGTCACTTTTCTTCTATCGGCCGTCAGTACTTTATTCTTCAATCTGAACTCAGAGTTTCACATTGCCCGCTTTTTCATCACCGCCAGAATAGCACTCCTGACTAAGACTATCCCTGGGGTGAATCCTGATGGCAGTACCTTCAAGACGCGCGGCAACGGGAGCCGGCCTGCTCGCCTGCTCTGTCATGTTAGCCAGCTGCAGCAACCCGGCTTCTGACCCTGCGCCATTAACTAATGGGCGTTATCAGCAGCCTGCACGTTTCGATGACATTTACCGCAATCGTGCCCCTGAAGTGGTGCGCTACGATCGCTACACGCTCGTCAGTACGCGCCCGGATGATGCACAGCGCGATCCGCTCAATCAGATTATTGATATCACGATGCCTGCCCAGCTGGTTAACACAGTAGGAGAAGGATTTCGCTATCTCCTGCTGGAATCAGGTTATTCACTGTGCTCAGCCACGACTTCTTCATTTTCGGAACTTCTCAGCCGTCCGCTTCCCGCTGTTCAGCGCGATATTGGACCGGTTAAGCTGAGCGAGGCGCTGCAAATTCTTGCCGGCCCCGCCTGGCGGCTGAAGGTGGATGAAGTCAACCGTGAAATTTGTTTTGTGCTGCGCGATCAGTACCGCCAGTTTGACGCAGCGGCTGCAACGCCCCCCCCGGCAAAAGGTCTGTCGGCAATTAACCCGGTTCAGCCGAAACCCGTTCAGTCAGCGGGCCCAGCCGTTCCTGAAAATGCTTTACCCCGTAACCCTTTCACAGGGGAAACCCTGCCGGCTGCCGTCCCAAAAACAGCGTTGACTCCACAGAATCTGGCCGTGCCGTCACCCATGCTGACAACCAGCGGACCCCAGAAAGCGCAGAAATCCGCGAACAATCCGCCGCTTTTAGCTAAGGCACCGGTTGCTAAAGTGGCTAAGCAGCACGGTTCTCAGGCTGTGGCAGTTCGTCCGCCGGTAGTCACACAGACTACAGTGAATGCCACACCGAAAGCGTCCTCTGTGCGTCCTGTCACAACGCTCCCTCCCGCGCAGCCTGTGAGCAGCCAGACGGCAGCCTCTCCCATTCCGGGCACACCTGTTACCGTCGCCCCGGTGGGTCAGACATGGCGGGCAGAACCGGGTTCAACCCTGAAAGAGACACTCACCGGCTGGGCTTCGAAGGCGCCGTGCAGTAACGGCGGTAACTGGGTCGTTATCTGGCCGGTATCGCTTGATTACCGCATTGATGCCCCTCTGATTTTCCACGGCAACTTTGAGTCGGTGATGGTTCAGGTATTTGACCTCTATCGCAAGGCCGAAAAACCGCTGTTTGCTGAGGCAAACCGCATTCAATGCCTGATTTCCGTCAGCGACACCCCTGCGGGCGGGGGGCACTGAGATGGGATTCGCGCTGCCGGTTCTGGTGTTTTGTCTGGTCATTGCGCTGATGGCGGGTGATGCGCAGCGTCATTCGTCAGAACACGTCCGTGCGGCTGTCCAGCAAACGCTGCCGGATCAGTTGGCCGCAGACATGCTACGTACGGCCGATGTTGTCAATAACTGGCGCCATGGTCGCACGGTTGCCGATGGTTCTATTACCCCCGCTCAGACAGGCATGATGCCTGCGCCTGACAGCCGAATTCAATCCGTCATTCTGAACAACCGACTCTGGGTATGGGTCCCTGCTACTGACGGCGTTTTTGCCGCCCTGCGAAGCCAGTCAGTGACCTCAGCGCTGGCGCTGACCGTAAGCGGCGGTCGCCTGCGCATGGCTGACGGTACCGATATGAATCTTTCCCTGCCCTCCGGAATAACGGAGGGCAGCATTGTTTACCTCAATTAACCACCTCAGGGAGCTGCGGATGCCGCGTATACCTTTCTGCCTGACAGCGCTGGCCACCGCGTTCGTGCTGTCATCCTGTTCGCTGACAGAAATCAGCAAAATGGACAAAGAAGCTTCAGGACAGGCTGACACTGCTCAGCGGGTGTTGCAGAGCCGACAGTCAATGACCCAACCTACCGTCGTCTGGTCCGACAAACCCTGGGTTAACCTGCAGCCGGTTGCGCCAGTCGTATCCACGCCGGACGAAAAAATCTGCCTGCCTGCCAGATAACGATAAACCGTCCAGACGGTATATCACTGCCTGAGCTTGGACAACGCATTACCGCGCTTTGCGGCATCAGGGTTTCCATCACGCCGGATGCCTTTGCGGCACTCAGTAACGTTTCAACCGGTAGCGTGACCACCTCGCAGATGAATGGTCAGCTCCCTGCGCCTGATGATAATGGTCGCGTACCACTATCACAGATCGGCTCAGCATCAGGGCAGGCTGCACCTGTTCAGCAAAGCACCGCCCTTGTCCGTGGGATCAAATTCCAGGGCGATGTACGGGATCTGCTGGATGTTGAAGCCAGCGGATACGGTCTGTCCTGGCGTAGTGACCGCAGCGGCGTGTATTTCTACCAGCAGGATACCCGCACATTCCAGCTCGTCATTCTCAATACCAAAGTCAACAGCAGCGCCTCAATCAACTCTGGCTCCGGTAATCAGCTGGGCAGCGGAGGGGGAACTACCGGTGGCACGACCGGTGACATCAGCTCGAACCAGAAGACCGATTACGGTATGAACAGTGACCTGTATGATGATATCCGTAAAACAATCGATCAAATGCTGACACCAAAATCAGGCAGATTCTGGCTGTCTGCCGCCACGGGTACGCTCAGCGTGACGGACACGCCGGATGTACTTGACCGTATCGGACGCTACATCGAATACCAGAACAAAGTCCTGAGTCGTCAGGTTCAGCTAAATATTCAGATAGTCAGCGTCAGCCAGACGCGTAATGAGCAGCTGGGACTGGACTGGGGGCTGATTTATAAATCCCTCAATAACTTTGGCGCCAGTCTGACCGGCTCCATGGCCAATGCATCCACATCTGCTGCCAGCGCGGGCATTTCAATTCTCGATACCGCCTCTGGTAACGCTGCGAAATTCTCCGGCTCCAGCCTGCTTATCAAAGCGTTGTCTGAGCAGGGTAACGTCAGCATGGCGCTGAATCAGACTGATCCGACCGCCAACCTGACTCCGGTGGCCTACCAGCTTTCCAGCCAGAAAGGCATCCTGTCCAGTTCCAGCTCGACGGCCACGGCAAACGTTGGCGTCACCTCATCAATGACTACGACGACCATTACCACCGGGCTGTTCATGACCATGCTGCCGTTTATTCAGGAAAACGGTGACGTGCAGCTGCAGTTTGCCTTCAGCTATACCAGCCCGCCGCAGATTGAGAAGTTTATCAGCGCCGACGGCAATACCCGTAATGACCTGCCTACAACCTCTACCGAAGGCCTGGCACGCAAGGTGAACCTCCGTTCCGGGCAGACGCTGGTGCTGACCGGTTCGGAACAACAGAACGTCTCCGCAGACAAACAGGGCACCTTTACGCCAGGTAACTTCATTCTGGGCGGCGGTCAGACCGGCTCCCGCGGCCGTACCACGCTTGTCATCATGATCACTCCTGTTCTGCTGAGGTAAACATGCCAGCAATGAAAAAATTAAGTCTTCGTACCGGCGTCCGGATTATGCATCAGCGTCGCGACTGGATGGCCGGAATGCACTGGGAGCCGCAGCGAAACGCCTTGGCCACCCGGTTTCGCAGCCAGTCCTCTCCCGATACGCACTTTGTTGCTGCCGGGCGCGGGAATGCATCGATGCAGGGGCTGGTTTCTCCGGGCCGCGCGCGCCGTCATATTCATTCCCTTGCCGTGGCGTTTCTGCTCACCGAGGGCGGGAAAGCCTGGGGGATCTACCGTCTGAGTCACGAAGAGGATATGTGGGTGTTCTTTGCCGCCATCGGCGGGCAGCTTTCGGTGATGGGCGACGTGACCGGCTCGCGAGCCACCATTGAACTGGCTGCAAAAAATTTCCTGCGGTTCAACGACGCCGATGCGCCGGGATTAAGGTGTGCCGCGACGGTGGACGACGATCGCCACGCCAGTACGCTGACTGACAGACTCAGTCGCACCCAGCTTAAGCGCTGCCGGCTGCGTAAGCGCGTCACTGCGATAGCGGTTATCCTGCCGGTGGTCCTCGTGCCCCTTGCATTGGCCTCGGGTATGTACTGGTACGACACCGCCTCTGAGAAAGCCGAACAGGCGGCTGCGATGGCGGCGTTTCGCGCCCGCCTGGCCCTTAAGCCTGAAAAACCGGCCGTGCCCGCACGCGCACCGCACCCGTGGGCCTCGCAGCTTCCCGTTTCTGTGCTGCTCAGCAACTGCTGGCTCACCCGTGAACCTGTTTTTGCCTCCGTGGCCGGCTGGCGATTTACGGATGGCGAATGCGTGCCGGAAGGGCTGCGTTTGCGGTTTATTGCCACCCCCGGCGCAACCGTGGAGGACTTTTCCCGCCGCGCACGGGAGCTGCTGGGGCATTCAGCCGTCTTTAACCTGCAGGAGGGCGGCAAAAGCGGCGACGTTTTTATTCCCTTCAAACGCACCTCACCCGCCGGACTCACGGACGAAGCGCTCCCCGGTGCTGACGCTCAGCTCATGCGATTTATTTCCCATCTGCAGCGACGGAATCTCGACGTGAAGTTTACCGAGGTGAAGCCGCCGGCTGTCACGCCGGGTCAGGAAAAAAACACACCTCCGCAGGACTGGCGGGAATTCTCGTTCTCAGTCAGCTCTCGCCTGCAGCCTGAGAGGCTGCTTCAGGATTTTGATGCCACAGGGCTACGCCTGACCAGCCTGTCCATCACCATGAGCCCGCAGGGGCAGTTCGACTACACGATGAAGGGGAGCGTTTATGCGCAGAATTAATCCCGCCGGCAGGGACTTGCTGCTGGCCGTTCTGCTCTGCGGAACGACACTGCCGGTACTGGCCGCCGACCCACTGCCACCCAACGTCACGCTTGGTGAGCTTGAAGCTGCACAGGCGCGAAACCTCATCCTTGAGCAGAAAGTTCAGACAGCCCGCCTCGAGCAGCAGCTGCGTGAAAGCCAGTCCGGGCAGAGCACCGACCGGAATTATCTGGCCACTGCCGCTCAGCCTGCCATGCCACTGATGGCGCAGCCTGCCCTCTCACAGCAGACCGTGTCAACTGGCGCGGAGAAGCGCGCCGGCAGTGTGCGGCTTCAGGAGATTTACGGACGTGGTAATCAGTTACGTGCCCGTATTGTGCTCCCCGATGGGGGGGTGACAGAGGTGGTGAAAGGGGATCAAATCCCGGGCACCACAAAGCGTGTCACTGAGGTCACGTCCACGCTTGTGCGCCTCAACGACGATTCTGAACTCTCCTTCTGAGGCCATGATGACACCTGATAAAGAGATTATGGATTTTGTATACGCTGAACGGCTGCCCGCCGGTGGCGTGACGCTGCTGATTGATGGTAACCGACGAAAAGAAGCGGCGATTCAGCGCTGGGTAATGGACGTCACACGCCATTATCCGGCCGCGACAACCGAGTTTGTGACCCTGAGCGAACTGAACCGTCGTCGGGAAGTGGCTGACCGTCAGGGAATGGGGCTCAGTCAGGGGATCAGCGAAGCGGACATGGATAAACGGGACGTCAGCGTCTCACAGGACAAGGTCATCAGCTATATGAAGCTGGGCCATGAGTTCAATGCTTCTGACATCCATTTTGAGATCAGTTCAGACCGTAAACTGACGATCGTACAACTGCGGATCCATGGTGAGCTCGAAGTGGTTGATGAGGTGAAAGATGTGGAGGGCATGACGCTGGCATCGACTTCCTACCTGTCTATGTGCGACGTCCGTGAGCAGTCCTTCTTTGCCGGCCGTGAGCAGTCAGGGCGCGTCGATGCAAAGTTTGCGCGCCGGGCCGGTCTCTATGGCGCACGCTACGAGCATCGCCCCACACCTGACGGGCTGATTGTGGTCATGCGTCTTATCCCGGACGACGGCGACAGAATACCGACGCTGCCGCAGCTGGGTTTTTTGCCGGAGCAGATAAAGCTTATCATGCAGATCCTGAAGCTACCGGAAGGGATGGTGCTGCTGACCGGACCAACAGGGTCAGGAAAAAGCGCCACGCTGCGCGTCTTCAGCGATATCTGGCTGAAACTGACCGGCGGTAAAAAGCGCCTGCTGACGCTGGAAAATCCACCCGAAGGTCGTATTCCGGGCGCTATTCAGACGCCGGTTATGCCCGCCGATAACTCCCCGGAGGCTGTCAGCCGTGCCTGGAATAACGCCAACGCCTCCGCACTGCGCCTCGATCCTGATGCCATCCTGAATGGTGAGATGCGTGATCTTCATTCACTGATTGCGGCCATTTATGCCAGTGAAACCGGGCACGCGCTCTTCTCAACCCTGCACACCCAGAGTGCTATCGGCTCACTGCGCCGCATGGAGCACTTTGGTGTGGATCGTCATCTTTTAGCGGATGCGGCACTCATCACCGGCCTAATAGGCCAGCGTCTGGTGCCGCTGCTGTGTGAACACTGCCGTGTCCCCTGGCATGTCAAAGCCCCTGAGCTGGATACAGATACGCTGACCCGACTCGAACGGTACTGCACCGTTGAGGGCCTGTGTGATACCAGCAAACTTTTCTTCCGAAATCACGAAGGTTGCCCGCACTGTCAGAAAACGGTGCCGTTGACGGGGCGCATTATCAGTCGTGGGGTGACGGGGCGTACGGCCGTGGCCGAGGTGGTCAGGACGGATGCGCGCCAGATGCAGCTCTGGCTGTCACACGGGCCAGCGGTGGCCCGCCAGTACTGGGTGAACAACGGGGGGATCACCCGGCGTATGCACCTGATGCGATATCTGTCTGAGGGTCGGGTCGATCCGCTCGAAGGGGATCTTATCTGTCCACTGGATGAAGATGAGGTAATGCATTGCGAGGTCCCTGATGGCATCCGTTAATCGCTTCACGCCTGACAGGGACATGTCGGTCGCAGAAAAACTGCGCTATCGCCTGGTCAGGGCGACCTTTACCGGTCAGTATCGCCAGCCCTTTTACGAGACCCTGCGCTTTCTGCTGGAGAACCGTAAACAACTGAAAGAGGCGCTGATCATGATCGGTGAAGTGCATACCGACTTTGGCCAGCGCTGGCATCCCTACCATGAGCTGGTCCAGGACTGCCTTGAGGGGGTGAACGATAACCGCCCCGGGCGCGCACTGCAGGATGTCCTCGCCGTCTGGGCACCTTATGAAGAGGCCGCGCTTATCAGCGCCGGGATGGAAACCGGCAATATTCCAGGCGCCCTGATGCAGGCCGACAAGCTCATTGTCGCCCGCCGACGCATCCTCGGTCAGGTTCTTTTCGCCTCGGTGTTCCCTGTCGTGCTGGTCTTGCTGGGAACAGGACTGCTGCTGGCCAACAATCTGGCGCTGGTGCCAACTATGAGCAAAATGTCCGATCCTGCGAGCTGGACCGGGGCACTCGGCCTGATGAACGGCGTCGCACTCTGGACAGGCCAGTGGGGGCTGACCGCGGCGGGTGTAGCCGCCGGTCTGGTGGTTCTTGCCTTCTGGTCTCTGCCACGGTGGCGGGGGCGACTGCGTCGTTTCGCTGATTACCTCATGCCCTGGTCGGTTTACAAAGACCTGCAGGGCGCCGTTTTTCTGATGAATATTGGGGCGCTGCTCGGTGCCGGCGTGCAGGAACTCAAGTCTCTGCAGATCCTGAACGGATTTGCACCGCCCTGGCTACAGGAGCGGATTGAGGGGGCGATGGAGTGCATGAGCGAAGGGGATTCTCTGGGCCGTGCAATGCGCAACAGCGGTTATGACTTCCCCAGCTGTGAGGCGGTGAACTACCTCTCGCTGCTGGATAAGGGCAGCAGCGCTGCGTCGCTGATTACCCGGTATGCCGACCGCTGGCTAGAGCAGGCCCTGGCGCGCGTTGCACGGCGCGCGAACGTCACCAAACTCTTTTCTCTCGTTCTGATTATGAGTTTCTTCTTACTCATCCTGCTGATGGTGATGCAGATTCAGGACATGAACACGTTCAGCAATCATTAAGGAAAAATTATGTCATCAAAGGCTATCCCTCAGCATCCGCGCCAACCCGACCGGGGCTGGGGCATTCTGGAACACGGTGCCATTGCGCTGGGTACCGTCATTGTTATCTGTATCGTTGGTGCATGGGTATGGAGCCTGTGGGGGAAAAAGTCCGTTGGCGTGGAGGTGTCAAATCTCCAGACCATCGTGACCAATGCTCAGCAGCTCAAGCAGACCCAGGGAGGATATAACTTCACCAGTGGCACCACGATGACCGGTACGCTTATTCAGCAGGGGGGCGCACCGAAAGCCGGCTGGACCATTCAGGGAACGGCGAGCTCAGGCTCCGCCACCATGTGGAATAGTTACGGCGGGCAGGTCGTGATGGCGCCGGTAGCGACTAACGGATTTAACAATGGATTTTCCGTGACGACTCAGAAAGTACCGCAGGCAGACTGCATCTCTCTCGCTACCCAACTGGGCTCCGGTGGCGCGTTCAGCGCTATCACAATCAACAGTACGGACTACAGCGATGGTGTTGTGAGTGCAGAAGAGGCGGGAAAATCCTGCTCTGCTGACAGCGGTATGACCGGTAACAATACCCTCGTCTTCACGCACAATGGCTGATGACATGCTGCGCATTTTCACGTTTCTGCTTCTGATCATGCTGTGCCCCCGTGCGGGGGCCTTCTGCTTTGATGCGGCGGGCGCGAAATATCACATTGACCCACTGTTGCTAAAAGCCATAGCAACGGGCGAAAGCAGCCTCCGTCCGGGAATTACCAATATCAACCGCGATAAAACTTCGGGTCGGGCGCTGAGCACCGACTACGGACTTATGCAGGTCAACTCAACACACATTCCTTTGTTGATGGCTCAGGGCGTTATCCACAGCCCTCAAGAACTCCTGACGCGCCCTTGTCTGAACGTGCAAATCGGCACCTGGATACTGGCGAAGCATTTTCAGGTCTGTGGCATCAGCTGGAACTGCTTAGGTTCCTATAACGCTGGCTTCAGAAAAGATCGTCATGAAACACGTGAGTCCTACGCCAACCGGATTTATGCCATTTACCGCCAGCTTTTGCTGAAAGAACGGGGAGTTAAACTGTGACCCTGCTGACCCTGAGCATGCCATGGCCCACGCTTATCATTATTTTTCCACTGTGCATCTGCATCTTCAGTTCAATGGCGAGCCTTGTCCGTCTTTATCTGATGACTTCAGATGATGAGCGAGAGTGGATAAAGGTCTTTTTCATACCCGCACCGCCAGGTATCACCTGGCTTTTCGCCGCCGCAGCAGCCTTTATGATTATGTCTCCGGCGCCCGCCCTGCAACGACTACTGGCGGTATTGTTCAGCCTTTTTCTCTTCAAAATGACGCTGAGTGATGCCATTACCGGCTTTCTTCCCCGTGAAATGACGGTGAGCTGTCTGATCGCCGGACTGGTCTCTGCTCTTACCGTTCCCGCTTTCTGGGAACACTTCTTCTCAGCTGTGACCGCGCTGGCGGTATTTGCCGTATGGCGATATGCCTCGTTCAAAATGCATGGACGTGAATGTCTGGGCCTGGGGGATGTCTGGCTGGCGGGCGCCGTGTCTGCCTGGCTGGGCGGACCTGAAGGGCTTTCTGCTTTGCTTGCCGGCGTCATTTTTTTGTGCTCTGGCAGTTGCTGGTTCGCCGCGTCAGTGAAGGGGGACCGATGGGGCCCTGGCTGTGCGCAGGCGCGATCCTTGTAACTTTAACCCGACTTTATCAACCACTCATTACATGGTGAAGCCCGTGAAATCAAACAACTCAATGGATCGGGGATGGGCCATCCTCAGCACCGGTGCTGCACTAATTATCCTTCTGCTGGTCAGCGTATGGGGTTATTCACTGATCAGCGAATGGATGCAAAAGCGTACCTGGATGAACACGTCCGCACAGGTATCACGCTTTACCCAGGCCGTGAAGAGTTACACGGGGCGTTATTACGACACATTGCTCTCGAGTGCCACAACAACGGCCCCGGTCATCGTGACCCCGGTCATGTTAAAAAATACCGGTTTTCTTGAGCAAGGGTTCAGTGAAAATACGATAGATGGCCAGGGGTATCGCGCTGCACTGGTCCGCAATGCGACGAATACCGATCAGTTGCAGGCTTTGGTGTACACGCAGAACGGCTCCGCGCTTCCTTTTCTGGCGCTGCGTCAGATATCCATGGATATCACGTCAGGCATGGGTGGGTATATCTGGACGTCAGGCATCGCCACCGGTGCGATGAGCAGCTGGAGCATACCGTTGTCACAATTTGGTGTCACTACCACGCAGGGGCATATTGCCGTACTCCTCACAACCGATGAACTGGGCGTTGCGCGGGGTGAAAGTGATCGCCTGTATCGTTTTTCCGTAACCGGCAAGCCCGACCTGAATACCATGCATACCAACATTGACATGGGCGGAAACAACCTGAATAACACGGCCACCGTCAACGCAGCAAACGGTGCCTTCACCAGTAACGTCAGCGCGGGCGGTAATATCACCGCCAGTGGAACTGTGACCGGGCAGAATTTTGCAGCAGGCTCGAATGTGACCGCGGGTAATGGCATGACGGCGAATAATGATATCCGTTCAAATAATGGCTGGTTTATAACGCGTGGGAGCAAGGGCTGGCTGAATGAGACGTATGGCGGCGGTTTTTATATGTCTGATAACGACTGGGTGCGTGCCATCAATAACAAAAATATCTACACCGGCGGGCAGGTTCGTGGAGGAAGCGTTCGGGCTGACGGGCGACTGTCAACGGGGGAGGTTTTACAGCTTGATGGTATAAACACCGCTGGCGCAGGTTGCTCGCCAAACGGGCTGGTAAGCCGCGACGGTGCTGGCGCCATACTTT